>CAYVZW010000026.1:0-13019 GCA_964456325.1 uncultured Clostridium sp.
TTCCATTCATACATTGGGAAGTCATTAATAATACAAAATTCATATTTACTTTTATCTATTAAATTACACTCAGAACTTAATTTATTTCTTAAGTTACCACATAATTTACTAAACTTTTCAGTTGAGTTTCCCACTAATATTACTAAAACATTTTCATTCTTTAAATCAAACTTTTTCTTTAAAGATTTCTTTTCTTCTTCACTTAATGTTTTAGATAATGATCCACTAAATTCATCGTTTTCAAGTTTTAATATTCCTACTGCTTTAACTCCAAGATTCTTATATTCTTCATCAATCTTTTTAAACCATGAATTTGATAGTTCACATTTATCAAGTTTAATACATTTGATTGTATTACCTTTAAATAACATGCTTTCTGTATTATTAAATAATTCAGTTACATTATTTATTAATAATGGACTTCTTAAATCAGGTTTATCACTACCATATACTTCCATTGCTTCTTTATATGGAATTCTTCTAAATGGTATTTGTGATACTTCATGACAACCAAACTTTTTAAATGTATCATAGAATACTCTTTGACCTACTTCATACACGTCTTCCTCTGTAGCAAAACACATTTCAAGGTCTAACTGATAAAATTCTCCATATAATCTATCACTTCTTGGATCTTCATCTCTAAAACAAGGTGCGATTTGAAAATATCTATCAAATCCACTACACATTAATAATTCTTTAAATATTTGTGGTGCTTGTGGAAGAGCATAGAATTTTCCTTTGAATTTTCTTGATGGTACTATAAAATCTCTAGCTCCTTCAGGACTTGATGCAGTTAATATAGGTGTTTGTATTTCAGTAAACTTCATATCTTTCATTGTATGTCTAATAAAATCAATTACATCAGTTCTAAATTTAATCCCATCATGTACACTTTTATTTCTTAAATCTAAGTATCTATATTTAAGTCTAGTTTCCTCACTTGATGTCTTTGAAGATTTAGTTTCAAATGGAAGAGTATTAAATACATCTCCTAATACTTCAAGAGTTTTGATATCAACTTCTATTTCTCCAGTTGACATATTTTTGTTTACCATGTCTTTAGTTCTATTTTGAACAATACCAGTAACTGTTACTGTACATTCTCTGTTTAATTTAGAATACTTTTCCGTATCTTTACTTATTAATTGCACTATTCCAGTTTCATCTCTTAATGTAATAAACACTAAACTACCTAAATTACGAACAGTATCTACCCATCCAGCTAATCTAATTTCTTTTCCGACATAATCTTTTGTTACTTCACCACAATATATGTTTCTATATTTGTTTGCCATGTTTACCTCCTACAAACAAAAAAATCTATAACGTAAGCGCGTACTTAGTGACGCTGTGCCATCTTACTTCATAGATTTATTTCTATCTTTAATCTTTATCGCAGAATTGCGTATAAGTTCAGGACTTCTGTCACACTATTTTGTTCATTATATAACTATTATTAGTTTTCACCTACCACTAACTCTCTACTAAGGAAGTCATATAACTACTCTATCCTTCAACACTTATGAGAAGATTATAGTATTTTTAACTTAGTTTGTCAATGATTTTGCATTATTTAGATATTATTATAAATGGAAATATTAAGTGTCCGCACATTTTTTTACCTAACAATGCACTTTTTATGTATTTGATATTATCATATTTGAACTCTTATAGTCAAACATTGCTCTTGGATAATTGTTTAACCATTCTTCAATTTTTTTTATAAATGATGGTGTTAGATTATCTATTAGCGTTCCTTTAGGAATCCATCTTCTCTTAATTCATATGCTACTGCTTCTAGCAATTTCTTTTGTTCTTTAATCATTTCTTCTATTTGATCCTATTTTTAATTTTCTTCCTTTGGCCATCATATTAGCTCTATATTCTTTATCCAATATATTGGCACTATATACCTCTATTTCTTCTAATTCGCTCGTTAAATTAATTGTTAAACCTCTTTTTATTTCTCTTCTTATTGTTCTTTCGCTCTTATTTAGTAATTTTTCTATTTCTCTATTACTTTTTTTCTCCTTATTATGCCATCTTTCTATCATTGTTTTTTCTACATATGTTAGATGTTTATATTTCTCCCCTTTTTTGTTATAATTAATAAGACACATATTTTACCTCCAATGTACTTTTCCAATTACATTGTATCATAGGTATTTCTATGTGTCTTTTTTATGTCCTTTTTGGACACTTACTTTTTCTATTTATAAGAGATTTTATAATTAAATTAACTTCTAAGTTTATCCATATAATTATTTATTTTAGAGGCCCATGTTTTAGATGCCGCATAGCTTGGATTTATTTGTTCTGGAGTTGTTAAACCTTTATTATAATAAGTTGCTAATTTATTAATAGCAAAATTAAGTCCCTCTTCTAAAGAACTAAACTTTCGATAACTACCTCCATTACATCCAGGAGTTCCTTTATTTCCACCAAAATTATAGCATACTCTTGCTAAGTAACTACACGTCCATTGGCAACCTGTTTCATGTAAAATAACTGAAGCAGCAAGGTATGGATCTACCCCTACTTCTAAACTATATTTAGTTATATATTCTCCTTTACCTTCTAAAGTTGAATTTAAATATCTATTTATTTTAGAAGAAATTTCTTCAACGCTTTCTCCATTAAAAAAATTCTTCTTTAAATAACTCTCATATCTTTCTTTATAATCATTCACAGCAATTAAATTATAATCACTATTTATATTCATTTCTATTTTATCTTCTTTGTATATCATATTAAGTATTGCAATAACTATTAAGCAAATAGACAAACTAATAAATAAACTTTTCTTCATAAATCTCCTTCAAATAAAAAGTGCGGTAAATATTATTCTACCACACTTCACATTCTAATTCAAATTACATGATTAGTAATCACTTTCTAATCTTTCCTTATTTATTTTTATATTTTCAATTTTCATATCAAGTCTATGACAAAAATACATAATCATAAGTATACAATCAGCTGCTTATTCTAATATAATATCCTTGTCTTTTGGACTCTTTATACTCCCATATTTAAATACTTTTGTTTCGTTAGCAAACTCACCTAATTCAACTAATGATTCTAAAATATTTTTATTGCATATTTCCTCTGTATCTCCATATTTTTCTAAGTATATATCATCAATTTTTTTATTCTTTTCATATATTTCTATGTATTTATTCATGCTTCACCTACAGATAGAATTTATTAGTAATATTCATATCATCATCAAATTCATATACATATGGTTTACCAGTAGGTACTTCTATATTCATTATTTCTTCATCACTAATATTTTCTAAATATTTAATTATACTTCTTAAACTATTTCCATGAGCTACAATAACAACATTCTTTCCTTCTTTTAAATACTTAACGATATCTGAATTATAATATTCTATAGTTCTTTTTAATGTATCTAATAAGCATTCAGTAAGTGGTAATTCTTCTTTAGTTAAATCTTTGTATTTAGGATCATTTCCAGGATATCTTTCATCATCAATAGATAACTCAGGTGGTCTTACATTTGCACTTCTTCTCCAAATATGTACTTGTTCTTCTCCATATTTTTGTCTTGTTTCGTCTTTATTAAGTCCCTGCAATGCCCCATAATGTCTTTCATTTAATTTCCAACTATATTTAATTGGAATATTTAATTCTAATTCTTTTAATATAATATCTAATGTATCAGTAGCTCTTTTTAATACAGAAGAAAATGCTATATCAAATGTATATCCTTTTTCTTTAAGTAAAAGGCCAGCATTTCTAGCTTCTTCCACTCCTTTTTCTGATAACCCGACATCTGTCCATCCAGTAAATCTATTTTCTTTGTTCCAAACACTTTCACCATGTCTTAATAATACTAATCTCATAATTAAATCCTTTCTATTATTTATATACTTTCATATCAAATTTACCTATTATTTCATCATATTCTTTAGTTAAAAATATTGCATAATCAAAATTATGATATATATGATATTTATTTAACAATTCATTTAATTCTTCTGGATATTTTTTTATTAAAATATCTAAATTCTTCTCACTTGTTATTATATTATTGTCATTGTTTTTTAAATATTTAATAAATTCTTCAAAATCCTTGTAACTAAATATGTCACCATAATCATTGATTTTTTTAGTATCTTTTTTATTATATCTATTATACCAATATATTTCATTAGGAATAAGAAATTCTAAATCAGGAAGTATACTATTATATGTATCGATTTCCTCATGTAGTGAACTCTGACTAGAATATGTATTTACTATGTTTTTGTTATAATTATTTTGTATTACCCTATCATCAATTAATAAATACAATGTACTTAATCCAAAAAAGCATAATACTATGCATATGAATAATGAACAAATCATTGTAACAATTCTAATATATAAATTTTTATTTTTATTAAATGTATCCATAAGTATTTCTATAAAAGATCCTAATAATATTATTCCAGGATAAACAACCGCACAAAATACAGCCATATGACTTCTTCCTTGATAATATGAGAAAACAAGAACTCCAAATACTGCTAAAAAGAATATTAAAGAATATTTTTCAAAGCTTTTTTCTTCTTTAACACTCAAATCTTTTATTTTACTCAACGACAAAGAAAAAGCTATGCAATATATTAATGCAAGAAGGATCCATGGATGTTTTAAAGGCATCTTTAGCATAAAGAATCCTGTGCCAAAGAAAGTATTAACACCCATTAAAACAGTCTTAATTGATACTAAAGTACCACCACAAATTAACGTTACTAATTCAACCATTAATACATATAATACAAATGAACAAATACCACCAATTATAATTTTAATTAAACCTTTTAAGAAATCTTTACTTATTATTTTATTATTATACAAAAGCTCATATCCAAGTAAAGACATATAACTACCCAAACACACTAAACCAGTTTCAAAATTATAAAATAGTGAAAATGAACTTATTACAAATCCAAAACACCAATATCCAACTTTATTTTTATTTTTTATATATAAATAACCATAAAATAACATTAAGCAAGGACAAATCATTCTTCCAGGTAAATACTGAGGATATATCCCACCATTATATGACAATGATATCATTAAACTAAAGTAAATAGACATACTTATAACAAGAAATAAAACCAATTTATTTCTAATTATCTTGCTAGCAAATAAAGACATAAATAAATATGTTAAAAAACATGTAACAGCCAACAATATAGAAATAGAATATAATGAACTAACATTAAATAACTTCATTATTAATACATATACATATGGATAGAATCCATATAAACTATTAAAGTCAATCAAAGGTATTAATCCATTGTACAATTTAATAATCGGATGAATATAAGCATTAACATGATGAAGGGCATTACCAGAAAAAGAAAAATCATTTTGAATAAATACAGTTGAAATATATGCTACAAATAAAATGATAATTGCATAAAATAACATATTTAGTATTGATTTAATTTTAAAGCTGATTTTATCATATAATAATTCATAAACAATTATCATAAGAGTTAAATATGCAGTAATAAAATAACACCAAAACTTTTTAACCATAAAGTATGAATATAAATAATAATAAATACAATAATGATTTTCAAATAATATATACATTATTACGATAAGTGATATTAAAATTAATGAATTTAGTATATAAAACACTATTGAGATGACATTGCTTTTAGTCTTTTTAAATAATTTATCAAACACAATTTTAAATAAAGTAAATGATAAAATAAATGTTATAAATGATATTACATATTGATAAAATTCGGTTTTCTCTGATAAAAAATTAGAAATACTAGGTATAAAATTCGTAATAATATATTCAATGTCTAAAGATTCTTTATTAAATGATAACAAAAAAATAATCAACGCGCACAATAATACAGAACACAAAAATGATAATTCTATTGTTAAATAATTTTTGAATTTACTTCTATCCATGTAAATAATTATAACATTAAAATATGTAATAATAAAGATTTTTTAAAAAGATATTAATAAAAATTAATATCTTTTCATTGTATGAATATAAGTTGTATTTGACGGATTTGTATCATAACTATATAACTCGTATATAGGACAGAATAATAAATATTCCATTAAATTTGATGCATCCTTTTTATCACCTTTAGCTTCACTAAGGCTAAGTCCATTAATTGGCTTACTCATTCTGTCTATAACATCATTAATCCATTTTAATTTAGGAGTTACTTTTTTGCATTCATCTGTATCATTTATTGATAAATCATATTTCTGTCTACTGATCATATTAGACAATACTTTATATGCTTCATTTATTTCTAATAATTCATTGTCTGAATTTATATTTCTATCAGGATGGAAATGAAAAACAAGCAATCTATATGCTTTTTTAATTTCATCAAAAGAAGCATTCTTTTTAACACCTAGTATTTGATAATAATTGTTTTTCATATTTTTCCTTTCACATTATTTTTTATATATCAAACATGTTTCACATCTATTTTTGAAAGATTCATTATTAGAATATACATATCCATCTTTTCTTTTTAAATATAGTATTTGATATAAAAGTTTATAAACATATCTAAGTTCATCACTACTTTTTTCATTATCTTTAGCTTTATAACCGGCAAAAATTTCTTGTGATAATCCCGGTAATAATAACAAATCATTACTAAATCCTTGAACAACTACCGTATCAAATGTATCAATATCAATATTTGGATATCCTTTTTCTGTTTTTATTGAAATATCACCAAATGGACTATAAAGTCTTCCTTTAGCTCCTTTAATTCCAAACTTTTCTGCTTCTTTTTTATCAAACTCTCTAGATAGCAAAAAAGTTTCATCAAACATTCCTTTAAATATATATGTAAGAGAATCTCTCCCTGTACTTTTTTCACTTATTTCAAGAATCCTTCTTTTTGGATTATTTGATAGTCCTTTATTTAATAATTGATTTGCAACCAATAAAGAATACCTATAATTATCCATAACCCCTCCTCTTAAATTAGTGTTATTATACCATATTTCAGTGAAAAAAGCAAAATAAAAATAGTATATAACTATTTTCATTCCATTTATCTCATTAAAGAGCAATGATTAATTTTTGTATTATTAAATATTTTATTGTTCATTTTATTACTTGTACAATTGTTTTTAAAACTATTACATGTATTTACTTTATTAGAACAATGATTATTATGTTCAAAATTTATACAAGGATTTGTTGGAAAATTAGGCTTGTTTGAACATCCTGGTTTGTTTGGACATTCAGGTTTCGTTGTATATCCTGGCTTATTTGGACATTCTGGTTTTATTGGCTCTTCTGGAACTTCAGGTTCTGTTGGAACTTCAGGTTCTTCTGGAACTTCAGGTTCTATTGGAACTTCAGGTTCTTCTGGAACTTCAGGTTCTTCAGTATCAACTTCCTTCCATACAGCCCAGAATGTATAGGAATTATTCATTAATATTTCTTGACCTGGTGCATAATAGTCTAGTGACTCATTATAATCAGGAATATCTTCTTTGGCTAAATCTCCATATATTTTTCCGCTTCCCATTCTAGACCATGCTACAAAAGTATAGCCTTCTTTTGTAAACATATTTTCTTCTACTATTTGTGTAGTACCATAGTCATATTCAAAGTAACGATATGTTGAATCAGTATATTGTGTAATACCTGTCCCAACAAAATATTTTACTTCTCTTAAACATGGTTCCTCTACTACTTCGTTTTCTTTCCATACTGCCCAGAATGTGTAAGAATTATTCATTAGTATTTCTTGACCTGGTGCATAATAATCTAATGAGGAATTATAATTAGGAATATCTTCTTTGGCTAAATCTCCATATATTTTTCCGCTTCCCATCCTAGACCATGCTACAAAAGTATAGCCTTCTTTTGCAAACATATTTTCTTTTACTACTTGTGTTGTACCATAATCATATTCAAAGTAACGATAAGTTGAATCATTATAATTGGTGACTCCAGTACCTACGAAATACTTTACTTCTCTTAGACATGGTTCCTCTGTAACCACTTCTTCTTAGGCATGAACATTATTAGTAATAACAAAGAATGATGCAAACATAACTAAAATCCACGCGAATGCTTTTAATTTTTTCACCATAAACTCTCCTTTCAATTTACAGGTTTGGCAATCCTGTTAATATTAATATACAATTATTTTTAAATATTAACAAATAAAATTCACTTTTTCGACAAATTACTTCCACAAAGTTGAAGGATAAACTCCATTTTCGATTAATAATTCAATTTCATCCATTAACTCTTTTTTATCTTCTTTATATGTCATCCCATGCCATACAGCTTTGGTATTAAGTGACTTTACTTTTACATTATTTAGTTCAATTTCTTTACATACAACATCAGGAATTAAAAATTCATCTTTAAGTAAATCTTTTGTTTTAAGAAATAATTCTAATTCACTATCTAAAAATTCAAATAATTTAGGAGTGAATCCAAATAAATTCATTGAAACCATTTGATCTTCTTTTACATTAAATGGTTTACTTCCATCAAGTGGAGATGCTGTATAAACATTATTATCAAGTGAAATACTGCTTTCTACAATCTTTGTAATATATCCATTCTCACTTTCACATACACCTCTTTTAACAGAACCATTATTAGTAATTGTATTCTTAACATCATAAGCTACTACTGCAAATTCATCTTTATTATTTTTTAAAAACTCGCTTACTACTTTAAATGCATCATATCCATAAAAATCATCAGCATTTATTATTGCGAAGTTTCCATTAACTGCCTCTTTAGCACAATATATTGCATGAGCAGTTCCAAGTGGTTTAACTCTTTTAGATTTAATATCATCACTTAATATATCATTACTTTGAAATACATATTCAACATTTATATGCTTTTCAACTCTAGCACCAATTGTTTCCTTGAATACATTATAATTCTCTTCTTTAATAATAAATACAATTTTATCAAATCCACATCTTTTAGCATCATATACTGAATAATCAATTATAAATTCTCCATTAGGGCCAACTGGTTCTATTTGTTTTAAACCTCCAAATCTACTACCCATTCCAGCAGCCATAATTACTAATTCCATATTACTCTCCTACCTTTCTATTTAATATTGGATTACTGTTTAAACATAAACTTTTATTTTTATATTCTTCTTCACCAGTTACATCTTTTCCAAACCACTCAGGTTCAGTAAAGAAATCCATTTCAAATAAACTATCAAATTCAACTTCGATTGTCTCTAATCCTTCTAAATCATCTTCATAAAAATCAATTTCAGCATTAAGCCCTCCTCCAAGTGGATAATTATATCTTGTCTTGCTTATACTTGATGTATTTCTTGCTTTATCTAGTTGTAAACTATCATATAAATCTTTATCAATTTCAGTTTCGATTTCTCTTCTAATTGGCATTGTACCAAAGCTGTTAATTTTAACAGTGTAATAATATTTAACTTCACTTCCATTAATTACTTCTCTTATACGTATATCCATTAAATCAGTTAGATATACATATGTTTGTTTAATATGTTTACTTGGATAAGCTTTATAATCTAAAGGTAACTCCTTAACTAAATATTTTCTTTCTATTTCATTTGAATCTTTCATTTTAATACTTCTTCTTTCTTAATATATTTTTATTTGTTTTTTTAATTGCATTTTCAAGTAGTTCATTTAAATCATTATATGGTTTATTCTCTGTTTCAGTTTCATACAACCAATCTAAATATTTGTTTTTAACTGAATCATCAGGTCTTCCATACACAACCTTTTCATTATCTTTAGAAATCCAATAACCAAATTCAACATTTGTAGTAAATGCAGGTAATGTATCTATTTTCCTAGGTATCCAGAAAACTATAGTTGTTGCATTAAATAGTGCTTCTCTTTCCCACCATACTTGATTATCATAGTTAAATGCCCTATTGTCTTCTTTTTTCTCTGGAACATAAACTATTCCATCATATCCTAGCTCATCTAACACCTTAATTGCTTCTTCTCTCCAAGATACTACTTCAATACTTCTTGGAGTTGGTCCTGCTAAAAAGATTGACTTATTATCTTTTAAAACTTCTTCATCTGAATAATTAACTTTCACTTTTACTCCTTAAAAAATATTTTTTTTCTTCATATTTATAATATCACATGATAAAACAAATGTCATATTTTTTTATTATATACCCCCAACACATATGTATAATTTTGGAGCAATGCTTTTTTATCTTAATTCTCTTATCATATTTTCATTAGTGCCATATTCACATGCTATTTCACTATCCATCATTTGACATATATTAATACCATCAACATTTATATAATGCTCCATTAATAATTTCTCTAATTCAAAACTTTTTCTATGTAGTTCTTCTAATGAATTACTCTCATAAGTATTATCTATCATTCTCTTATAGGATTCTTCTCCAATTTTTTTATTGATTTCTAAATAACTACTGTAAAGATTAATTAATTTCTCTTTTTCTTCTAATGTAATTAATCCTAACTCTTCTAATCTATTTATTTTATAGTAATTATAAAATTCCACTATTGATAATTTATCATATGTGTCATTATCTGGAACACTAGCATAATGGCCATAATCCCATCTTAAATCTCCTACTTCCCTAGTGGATAATTCTATTTCCATGCATCCACTTACGAATTCCATTAGTTCTTTTTCACTATTCATTATTAAATCACCTAACAAAATTATAACATAAAAAAGATATATTTTTTAAGTATATCTTTATATTATTTTTTATTAATTCATGTTTAAATTTGAAAGTTTAGCTTATCTACACGAATCTTTCATTTTTATTTTATATCGTTGTTTTATTGTTTCTATTAATAATTATATTTTTTATCATTTCTGCAGTTTCTTCAACTCCAAGTTTATCTACATTAATTGCTAAGTCATAATTATCATATGATTTCCATTCTCTATTAGTAAAATCTTTATAATGTTTAGCCCTTTGTTTATCAACTCTATTAATCTCTTTTTCTACATTTTTTGAATTAATATGATAATATTTCTCTGCCCGATTAATTTTTGATTTCATATCTGAATATAAGAATAATCTAATAACATTTTTTTCATTTCTTAATACATAGTCCGAGCATCTTCCTACGATTACACAAGATTCTTTTTTATAAAGATTTTCTATCACTTTAGACTCTGACTCAAATAATCTGTCATCATTTGAATAAAAATTAAATGATTTAGAACTTTGCTTCTCATTTAATTCAATATAATTAACATTATATCCAAATTCTTGAGCCGTTAAATTTATTATCTCTTTATCATAAAATTTAATGCCCAGTTTTTCCGCTACTAGTTTCCCAACAAAATGTCCACCAGAAGCATATTCCCTAGATATTGTAACTACAACCTTACTATTTAATACACAATTTTTTGTTTCAATTTTTTCTTCTGATATATTTGAGTTGCCTTCTAAAACAGTCATTTTATTAAATTCACTTTTTAATAGTAAAACTGCTGGAATAAATGCAAGAATATCTGCTATAACTGCACTCCATAACATTGTTACAACACTATTTGAAATATTTGCAATTATTATAATAGTTGGAACGAAGAAAAATACATCTCTAGCAAGTGCTAATAAAGTTGATTTAAAACTTGATCCCATAGATTGAAGCAATATTGAAATGGATTTTATTAAACAAGTTAAAACAATACCTCCCAAAAATATATTTAAACAATATTTTGCGTATTCTAAATATTCTAAAGTGTTTCCACTGCCAAAAAGATTAATAATAAATGTTGGAAATAATTCAAAAGTAATGAATGCGATGAATCCAATTATTGTATTTGTAATAAGAATATATTTTACTGTTTCTTTTACTCTTTTAGTGTTACCTGCTCCCATATTATATCCAATAATAGGCATTCCACCTAAAGAAACACCGACTACAATTGAAATAACAACTCCAAACACTTTCATACATATTCCAATTACAGCAAGAGGTGTCACTACTCCATAAGCTATACCTGTTGATGCTAATGTTACATAGCCATACTTTCCAACTAAATTATTTGCCACTGCAATAATAATTACTATTGCTAATTGTGTTATTAACGATGCTAGTCCTAATAATAATGATTGTTTACAAATTCCTTTATTCAACTTAATTGATTCTTTAGTTATTTTAAATTGTTTTGCTTTTTTTAAATAAACTATGCTTACTATAAATGTTACTATTTGACCTATAATAGTTGCAATTGCAGCACCTTTAACATTCATCTTGAATACAAATATAAATATTGGATCTAATATAATATTTAATATTGCACCAATAATTGTAGCCATCATTGCATATTTAGGACTACCATCAGACCTTATGCTTGAATTAAGACCTTGACCAATTATATAAAATGGTAACCCATAACATATTATTCTAAAATAATCTTGAGCATAATTATAACATTTTACTTCATTAGGATTACCACCAAATATATTTAATATTTGTTTATTAAAAACTAATCCTAAAACTGTTAATATAACTGATATTATAATTAATAGAACTAGTCCATTTCCAATGCTTTTATTTGCCCTTTCTTTATCTTTTGCACCTAGTGATAAATTAAATACAGCTGAAAAGCCATCACCAATCAACAACGCAAACGCAAGTGATATAACAGTAAATGGATACACTATGTTTGTAGCAGCATTACCATAAGCACCAGCATCACTCCAACCAATAAAGATTTGATCAACTATATTATATAGTGAAGCGACTACCATGCTTATTACACATGGAATAGCAAATGCTTTAATTAATTTACCTATTTTTTCCTTTCCTAAATCAAATTGTTTCATATATTCCTCCTTTTTTTAGAGCAAAAAAATACGTAAGTCATAATACAACTGGACTTACGCATATGCTACTCATTGTCAATAATAGGCTTAATATAATTTTCCCTAGAAACTGAGTATAACACAAAAGCAATTTTTTCGTAAGTAAATAATTACTTTTTC
>CAYVZW010000027.1:0-12945 GCA_964456325.1 uncultured Clostridium sp.
TTATTATCTTACATCTTAAACTATTATTATCTGTACAACTACTAGCCCAACTTGCTGTATCTGATTGTACTTGTAATGTTCCAGTAAATGTTTGTCCTTGATTATAATTTTGATTAACATTTATATCTAAGAAATCTAATGTCAATGTGTATTCATGTGTTATACCTGTGCTAATTTGAATATTACTCTTTAAATCTCTATTATAAACTGATTCACTTGTCATATTAGTGCATTTTCCACTTTCAACATTTCCTGCATCATCTTTTGCAATATATGTTGAATAACTCTTACATGTAAAAGAAACTGATAACTCATCTTTTGTTATTGCGTTATTAAATGCACTCCAGTTAATCTTATAATATGCATCTAATGTTCCATTATTTTTAACTGTAAATGTTTTAGTAGCTGAGTCTCCCGGATTAGCCTCCAATAATTGTATTTCAGGTCCATCTGTATAAAGTATTGTTAAGTTTCCTGTAGAAACTCTAACATCATTTGCTGTTTCATTACCAGTTACATTAATAGTAAACCATGCATATGTTAACCCTGTACTTAATAATAATACAAATACTAAAAAGATTCCAAATAACAGTTTTTTATTTTTCATTTTGTATACTCCTACTCTTTAAAATTATTATAGCAAAATTATAGGGGTATTGCAGGTATCTTATTTACATTACCCATATTTTATAAAATAATTTTATAGGAGAAAAAATGATTAGAGTAAGATTGGTTGAATTATTGAAAGAAAAGAATAGAAGTAAATATTGGATACGTCAAAAGATGAATATAACTTCAAGAAATATGAATAGGTTTATTAAGGGAGAAACTACATCTATATCATTTAAATACATTAATGATTTTTGCAAATACTTAGATTGTACACCTGGTGATTTATTAGAATATATAGAAGATAAATAGTGTTATAATTATCTTGGTGAGTAAAATGGATAAGATAAATAAATTGCAAGAAATGATTAACGAATCAAATAACATAGTATTCTTTGGTGGTGCTGGTGTATCTACTGAAAGTGGTATAAAAGATTTTAGAAGTAAGGATGGATTATATAATATGAAATATAAATACCCTCCTGAAATGATTCTTAGTCATACTTTCTTTGTTAGAAATACAAAAGAATTTTATGAGTTTTATAGAAATAAATTAGATTGCACATCTGCTAAACCAAATATAGTACATAATTATTTGAAAATGTTAGAAAAAAGTGGAAAACTAAAAGCAATCATAACACAAAATATTGATGGACTGCATGCTAAAGCCAACAGTAAGAATGTATTTGAACTACATGGTTCAATTTATAGAAATTATTGTACTAAATGTAAAAAATTCTACGATGAAAAAATAGTATTCAATACAAAAGGTATTCCATATTGTGAATGTGGAGGACTTATTAAACCAGATGTTGTTTTATATGAAGAAATGCTAGATAATGAAACACTTAATAAATCTATTGAATATATAAGCGATGCAGACATGCTAATAGTCGCAGGTACATCATTAACTGTATATCCCGCTAGTGGTCTCATTAATTATTTTAAAGGTAAATACCTAGTAATTATAAATAGAGACACTACTAGTTATGACAATAAAGCCTCATTAGTAATAAATGAATCTCTTAAAGAAGTATTTTCTAAATTAAAAAATGAATAACTACATTTTATCGTTATTCATTTTATTTTTAAATAGAATTGTTGATATTATATAAACAACTATAGTAGATATAATTGTAATAAGTAATGCACCCCATACTTCATTAAAGTTTCCATTTAATGCATTTCTTGCTGTATCCATTGTATATTTAAATGGTAATATCTTACAAATAAATCCAAATATTTTACCTACCATTGAAGTATCAAACCACATTCCGCTTGTAAAACAAACTAATTGTACTATTATCGAACTAACTCCTGGAGCACTCTTATCACTTGTTATGCATCCAATTAATATACCAAGTCCTGTATATAAAAAGCTAACAGGTATCATTAATAATATTGTATATAGTATATTAATAGATAATTCAAGTTTAAAAAGAAGTGCAAAGATAAAGAACAAAATACTTTGAAATATTGCAATCGGTAGCATACATAATGAATATCCTATTATATAATCAATTGGTTTCATTGGAGAAGCAAATAATCTTGTAAGAAATGAACTTGCTCTATCTTTAGATATTAATTGTGAACCAAATAAAGTTAAAAAACTAAAACTAAATATTATAATAGCTGGTGCAAAATTATTTATATTATAAATGTCATTAGGTATTTTAAATTGTTGAAATATAAATAACAAGAATAACGGAAGTCCAAGCATAAATATTAAACTTACTGGATCTCTTAGTATCTCTTTTATATTCCTTTTAGCAAATATAATCATCTTCATTATTTATCCCCCATTTCAACTATTTTAACAAATGCATCTTCAAAGTTCTTTGCTTTGTATTTACTCACTAGTTTTTTAGGTGAATCAATATCTATTATATTCCCTTTACTCATTATAGCAACTCTGTCAGATAATTCTTCAGCTTCTTCCATATAATGTGTAGTTAAAATAATTGTAGTCTTTCCTTTTAAAAATTCAATAATTTTCCATAATTCTCTTCTTGCTAAAACATCTAATCCTAATGTAGGTTCATCTAGAAATAATATTTTAGGTTCAGTAATAAGTGCCATTGCGATAGAAAGTCTTCTTTTCCATCCTCCTGAAAGAGTATAACTTCTATCATTTTCAATTTCTTCAAACTTGAATTCTTTTATTATATCCTTTACTTTTTTATTAGTTATTTCTTTATTAAATCCATATATACCGGCTATAAATTCAAGATTTTCTTTAACTGTTAAATTTGGTGCGATTGCTGTTTCCTGTGGTGATAAATTAATTATTTTTTTAATTTCAAATGAATCATTTACTATACTATGTCCCATTATAATCGCATCTCCACTCGTAGGTTTACTAAGACAAGAAAGCATTCTAATAGTTGTAGTCTTTCCAGCTCCATTAACTCCTAACAGTGAGAATAACTCTCCTTCATTTATTGTTAAATTTATTTTATTAACAGCTACTTTATTTTTAAACTTTTTCTCTAAATTTTTGATTTCAATTGCTTTCATTTGTTATCCTTCTGTCCTAATATCTTATCAGCCATATCACTGAATTCTTCACTTTTAACTATTGCAATGCCCTTTTTAATATCTCCTAACATTATAAGTGAATCTCCCGGATTAATATTAAATACTTTCCTTGCTTCTTTTGGTATTACTATTTGTCCTTTTTCCCCTACTTTGCATATTCCAAATAAATACTTTCCTTTTGGATTTTCCACGGTTCCTCCTTGTATAACTTTTCATACATTTCATACTTATTATACATTAAAAAAGAATAATTGTCTATCCCATTATTCCTTTTAATAAACCAAATGATACAATCATCATTATTATGCTAGCAAGTATTATACCAGCAAGTACAGAAATAAATGATTTCTTCCTATCCATATGAAATAGTCCAGCAACTAAACATCCAGTCCAAGCACCTGTTCCAGGAAGTGGAATACCTACAAATAAGAGTAGTCCTAAATATCCATATTTATCTATTTTATCTTTATTCTTTCGTGCTTTTTTATATAACCAATTAGCCGTTTTATTCATCCATTTAACTTTGCTTTTACTCATCCATTCTATTATTTTATCTATAAATAGTAAAATAAAAGGTACAGGTAAAACATTACCAATTATTGAAATAACATAACTAGTCCATGGATTAAGCCCTAAAAGTGAAGCAGCTATTAACCCACCTCTTAATTCTAATATTGGCATTATTGATATTATAAATACTATTAATTCTTTTCCAAATTTCAAAGATGTTAATCCTGAAAATAACTTAACTATAAAATCTATTATTCCGTTCATATATTCTCCCTTGTTAAAACATTATAACATATTAGTATTATATTTTATTTATCTTTTTATATTATATACAGATATATTGCTAAGAAATGAAATAATGTCCCAAATATGCAAAAGAAATGAAACACTGAATGCATATATCTTTTTTTAGAACCAATTCCATATAAAATCGCACCTATTGAATACATTACTCCACCTAAAATTATTAATAATAATGCAGGGACTCCACAATTATTTATAATTGGTTTTATTACAATTAATGTAGACCATCCATTTATTAAATGACATATTACTTCAAATAAAGAATATTTATCAACATCAATAGCGGATAATACTATACCAACAATAGTCACTGTACCAACTAATGAAAATAATACCCATCCAAGAGTACCTCCAACAGCAATTAACGCTATTGGAATATAAGTCCCAAATACCAATAGAAATACATTACAATGATCTAATACTCTAAGTACTTTTTTACCAGTAATATTTTTAGATAATGCATGGTATATGCAAGATATTGTATATAAAAGAATCATAGTTGTCCCAAAAATAGATGCACATATTATATTAATTGGAATACTTTCTTTAATTGTTTTAATAAGCATAAACACTAATCCAACTATTCCTAGTATTGCGCCTATTCCGTGTGATATTGAATTTGTTAATTCTTCACCTAATGTATAATCAGGTATACTAATTTTTCTTGTCATTTCTTCTCCTAAATAAGTTTGTCATATTATGATAAATAAATAAAGGATATCACTCAGTTACAAGTGTATATCCTTTTTGTTTCATATATTTTTCCATATCTGACTTACTTACACTTCCAAACGTTTCATCAGTGTACTTTTCACTATAAGTAAGTATTACGGTTTTATCATCTACTTCAACACTAAACATATCAGTTTTATCTTTATAATAATCATTTAATTTGTTTGCATCTTCAACACTACCTGTTACTATTATCCATTCTGCACTTTCTAAGTCTTCATCATCATAATGAAGTATTAACCTATAGCCATCTGAATCAAGGAATTCTAATGTATTACTTGATGAATATAAACTACCCAATTGTCTTTTTTCACAACCGCAAAGAAGCAAAAACACTAAAAATATTAATACTATAGATTTTTTCAAGACATCATCTCAATTGCTAAGACAATTCCAAATACTAAAGTAACAACAAAAGTTAAAATACAAAGTTCTATCATTGCAACAAAACCAGAAGAAGATGTTAATTCTAATCCTTGTGCATTTTCTTTTGGTTGATAAAGTTCTGGAGGTATCATTTCAGCATTATATTTAATTTCTTTTGCAAATCTAGCATCTACATTTGAAATAGTAAGTATATTGCCACTACTTGAGTATGAATTTACATTGTAAACTGATGTTCTTCGAGGGTTAGCAGAAACTTCTATACTATCAAGCTCATTTCTCCTGGAATAATCAATAATAGCGGGCACCATTAAACCTCTTTTAAATTCTTCATCATAACTGAAAACACCACATAATAACACAGATGACATGGTATCATCCATTTGCTCTAATGTATGAATGCATGTATTTCCTTGAACATTAAAATTAGAGTGAACTGAACTATTAGTGCTTTCAAAAATATTATTAATTCTATTTAAATACTCTTTAAAATATTTTTGAGTTTCTTCATCATTTTGTCCACTAATTCTTTTTGATTCGAGTTCGCCAAAGTATCTCATTTCATTTGATACTTCTTCAAATCCATTTACTTTTTGCTCAATTTGAGCCTTTGCTTTACTATACCATAAGTCAAATGCACTATTGTCTTCTGATATTTGCTCAATATTTCTCATTTCAGGAACCCCATCATTCATAATTGGGAATCTTCTTCCTGTCTCATTAGCAACTAGCTCATTTCCCTCAACATGTGCACCTTCTAATGTGTCATCTGGAATATATAAAGGTATAAACCTACTATTATTTTCATCAAATTCAAATCTTTGTCCGGTAGATTCACTTACATAAGAACCATCATCGCCCATTTCCAATGTTCCACCAGAAATAGGATCTTTTAGTTCTACTAAAGAACTAGAGGCACTCCTTTCACGAAAATAACTTGCGCCAGAAGCTAAATTGGTTAGGTTTCCTTGATCATTAATAATTAAATCATCACCACTAGCTCTATCTTTCAGTGCTACTGGAACACCATCATAAATTTCATATAATTGATCACTAAAATCACTATGATAATAACCATCATCACCAAGAGATAATTCTCCACCATCAATTGGACTATAATAAGTTTCCATATCCAACTCCTATACTATAAAAATAATACCACAAAATGTGATATTATTCAAATATTATTTACTTTGTGATAATGAAAATCCTTTTTCTAATTCTTTTGTTGTTTTAACATAATAATCTGCAGCTGCTGCGGTAACTTCACTTTTAATATCTCTTAAATAAATACTAGCATTATACTTTTCTACATTATACTTAGTTGCAAGGCCAATATATTTATAATGTCCAACATAAACTTTATTTAGATAATTTATAGTACTTTGACTAACAGCTTTATATTCAGCATAGTCTATATCATATATTAAATGTATAGGAGCATAATTTAAATCAAACACTGGAGAAACTAATTCATCTCCATTTGTATAGTCTTCACATATATAATACGTACTTGAAGTATCAGTTTCATCTTCATTCTTTGATTTCATATAATAATATTGATATGATTGATTACCAAAATCATTATAGCTATTATTTTTAATGACTTCTTCACTTAAAGGAACAGTTGTAAAAAAAGCAATATATTCTACATACATATTATCTCTTTTATACAAATACGAATCAATAATCTTGGAACCTTTAGGGATAAATGGTTCTACATATTCAGGTGTAATTACAAACCATGTATACATATTAATAGATGATGATTCTTTAGTTTCATTATCAAAATACACAACTGGAGTGACTATATTTAAAGAATCATGGTCAGTAGGTATATAAGAACACAATGATAAGGATTTATATTCGCTATTTGTTTTTATATTTGGACTAACTGGTGAACTAACTAAACCAACAGCTAAAGTTCCAACTAATGATCCCATAAATAACAACCTATATAAATCATTATTTTTCATCAAACACCCCTCCTTCAAAACTGGCATAATTATACCATATTTTGCCCTAAAAGTCAATAATTATAGTCTTTTTTATTAGTTATGAATTTCATCATTATTTTTTTGATAATTAAAAATTACATTTAAAACTTCTAAATAATCTCCATGAGTAGAAACTAAATCAAAACTTTTATTAAATATTTCTATACTTGTATTCTCTTTTGTTAAGAAACCAATTGTAATTATCTCATTATGTTTGTTTCTATCAATCATTTTTAAATCGCTTACTTGGTCTCCTAAAAGAATGACATTATTCCTTTTATTAAGCATTTTTTTAATTTCTTTAGGAAGAGAGACTTCATTTTTATTTAAACTATGTATTATATTTTTATCAACTCCTGAAGCAATTCCGTTTTTGAATATAATTTTATTACTACTTATATAAATATTATCATAACAACAATTATTATGTTTCAAGAAGCATTCAATAAAATTGCCTATCCCAGCACTGATAATTATTAATGGAATTTTGTTATCATGTAAAAAATCAATAAAATCTTTAGCCCCTTTTCTAAATTCCATTATTCTTAAATTAGAAGCAGCATCTTCAAATATTTCTTCAGTTATTTTATATTTAACAAACAGTTCAATATGTTTTATAAACCATTCTTTTACTAGTTCATTTCTTTCGACAGAATCCATACTTTCATCTAATTCTATTGGTCTATATTTTTCATATAATGCATTTCTTTCATCTTTATATTCTTTTGGTACTAAATCACTTGTTGATAATATTGACCATGATGTTTTGCTTGAGCCATTTGTAATTGTTCTATCAAAATCCGCTACTACATATAAGTGACTATAGTCTTTAACTGGTAACTTGTTTTCAACTCTTTTACTTATTATCACTGTTCTCCCCCTCAATAAACATATCTAATTTATTAAAATAATCATTCATTATTTCTTTTAATTTATTACTATATATCCTTCTATTTATTTCAATCATTATTGTAATGATTCTATTATCGTTCATGTATTTATTTGGTAATAATGAACCACTATAAGGATAATTTGTTTTAACAGTATAACCATTCATTTCAAAGAAATCCAAAGAAAAATCAAGCAGCTTTTTATCATATGTAGTATTTATTCCTATACATATATCAGGGCTATCTTTAATATCAAAGAGTTTATTTACTAGTTCATCACTAAACGAATGCATATCTATAATATAACATTTCTTATTATTTTTTAATATATTTGTGCACTCTTTATCAATACTTTCATGATATACATCATATATTTTATCAATATATTCAATGTATTCTTTATTAATATCTATTAATTTTTCTTTGTTAGATGTTAATGAGTAAATATATCCCATTCCATATTTATTCATTACTTCATTATTACTTTTATATCTCTCAACGTCACACATCATTCTAGAATAATTAAACTTAATTGTTTTATACTTTCTTGGCACATACTCATATATTTTGTAGTCACATAAAAACATGTTTTCTTCATTAAATCTTTCTTTAGAAATAAGAAGTCTATCTTCAAACTCTTTAGATATTTCTAGTGATGAATGTGGTATGTGTATTATTAAACTATTCATTATCTAACTCAAATAATTTATTTTCATAATCTTTAACATAATATTTTATATTTTTAGTTCCTTTTGTTAAAACAGTATGTCCTTCTTTTTCTAATAGACTTTTTTGCAAGTCAAAACTACAAGGGTATTTTGGATTCAATTCCCCATTTGATTTAAGAACTCTCCAATAAGGTGTAATATTATCTTTTCTTTGATATGAAGCCCAAGCACATATATTAATAAATATTCCAGCTGTTAAAGGACATGTAATATCTACATTATTCTTTTTTGCTATATAAGTTCTTATTTCATTAGTTGTTATTACTTTACCACTAGGAACCATCTTTATAACTTCATCATAATAAAGTGGTGGTGCGATTATCATGCTTCTTCCTCCCCATTTTTTAATTCCTTCTGGGTCTGTGATTTTAACTATTTTAGGCATATCTTTGTTATTATTTAACATCTTATTAAAATCTTTTTTATCTTCATTTGCCATAATTCCTCCTTATAACCATTCTCCATTTTTCTTTATATATATTTTCTTTATAATAAACACTATTATAAAATATAATATTACTAACAATAACAAATATATGTAGAAGTTAAGTGGTAAAATAACAAAACTAAATGCTTCTATATTACTTAAAAGTATTGGGAATGCTATTGTAAGTATAATTGATACTAGAGTTAATAATACTAATTTATTACCTGGTTTACTATCAATAAAACTTTTTTTAGATGTTCTTACTGCATAAATAATCATAAGTTCAGTTATCAAACATGTAACAAACCATGCGGTTTGAAAATAAGTTTGTTTAAGAATAGAATTATATCCAAGAACATACCAAAATATTAAGAAAGCAATTACATCAATTACCGAAGAAGTTATACCTAAAGTATTCATAAACTTTGATATACTTTTAGTATCCCATTTCCTTGGTTTAACAAGGAACTCTTCATCAACATTATCATATGGTATCCCTATTTGAGAAATGTCATATATAAAATCTTGCAATAACATTTGTATTGGAAGAAGTGGTAAGAATGGTAAAAATATACTCGCTATCATAATACTAAATACATCTCCAAAGTCATCACTTAATGCCATTTTCATATATTTAATAATATTACCGTATACTTTTCTTCCTTCAATTACACCATCGTATATAACACTTAAACTCTTTTCCAATAAGATTATATCACTTGCTTCTTTTGCGATATCGGTAGCTGTATTAACAGACATTCCAACATCTGATTTACTTATTGATAGAGCATCATTTACCCCATCTCCTATATATCCAACAACATGGCCATTTGATTTATAAAGACCAACAACTCTTTCTTTTTGTAAAGGATTAAGTCTTGCAAATACATCAACTTCTTCAATCATTTTACTAAGTTTATCATCAGACATTTTATCAATATCAACACCTGTTAATATATTTTCTCCATTTAAACCAGCAATATTACATATATTCTTAGTTGCATATGGATTATCTCCAGTAAGTATTTTAGTACTTATTCCTACTTTTCTTAATTTGTTAATTATTGTTTTAACATCTTTTTTGGGAGGATCTAAGAAGCCTACAAATCCAATAAATGTCATATCACTTTCATAATCAGAATTAAATTTTTCACTCCCTGGATATTTATTCTTTTCAGCAAGAGCTATTACTTGCATTCCAGTTTCAGCAAGTTCTTTAGCTTTTAAATGAACATTATCGGTTATTTCTTTATTTATTGGTGAAGTCCCAGTAGCTGTTTTAACAGTAGTACAAACTTTAATAACTTCTTCAAGTGCACCCTTTGTTATCATTCTATAATTAGTTCCATTCTTAACAACAACACTCATTCTCTTTCTAGTGTAATCAAATGGTATTTCATCTATTTTTTCATATTTAATTACTTTAGTATTAACTTCATGTTCTACAGCATATGAAATAATTGCTCTATCAACTAAATTTTTCATACCAGTACCATAAATACTATTTAAATATGCATATTCAAGTACATTTAAACTTTCTTTGCCTTCATAATTAATATATTTTTGCAATGTTATTTTATCTAATGTAAGAGTTCCAGTTTTATCAGTACACAATATATCAATTGCTCCTAAATTTTGAATTGATTCAATTTTTTTAACTAATACTTTTTTACTAGCAAGTGATTTAGTACCTTTAGTCAAGTTAACATTAACAATCATAGGTAACATACTCGGAGTTATACCTACCGCTACTGATAAAGCAAACAAAATAGATTCTCCAATATTTCCTTTAATTAGCCCATTTACAATTAATACAAATGCGCACACCGCTAGCATATACTTAATTAATAAGTTAGTTATTCTTTTCATACCAAGTTCAAAATTAGTGGGTTCTCTTTTAGTATTAAGATTTTCTCCAATCTTACCTAAATATGTATCAAATCCAGTCTTTACAACTAACGCAGTAGCGCTTCCACTTATTACAGAGCATCCAAATAAACATATATTATTAATATTAAATATTTCTTCTACCCCATTATATTCAACTCTTTTTTCAACAGGTACACTTTCTCCAGTAAATATAGATTGATTTATAAATAAATCTTTACATTCAATAATTCTAACATCTGCCGGAATAATGGAACCAGAATTTAGTTTTACAATATCTCCAACTACTATCTTTTCTACAGGAATTTCTTTTTCACTCTTGTTTCTAAGAACTATCGCAGTTGAATAAATGCTATCTTTTAATTTCTTATTGAATTTATATACAGAGTAATCTTGAAAGAATCTTATTAATACACTTAAAAAAGCAATTACTAAGATAATAATTGATCCAAGAGCATCTCCTAAAAACAAATTAATAATTGAAAGAACAACGAGTATTATAATAAATTGATCTTTAAATGACATAAAGAAGAAATATAACCATGATTTATTATCATCTTTAATAACTTTATTTTTGCCATCAGTTTCTAATCTTTTTGATGCATAAACACTACTTAGCCCTTCAATTGAAGATTTGTATTTACTATAAAGATTAGATATATCATTCATGGATATATCCAAATATTCTTTTAAACTATTAGAACTATTCTCTTTTAAATTGGTTTTGCTTTTTTTAACTTTAAATATTCCAATCATTATATACTCCCATAAGTATTATAACACTTTTCTATTTATCATTTTTAATTTTATACAAATAATCACGTACTTCATGCACAAGTGATTCATCTCCTTTTTTATCCCAGTAATATCCTGGTTTTACAAAATCTTCGAATTCACTTATCACAATATCTATATTATCTTTATTTACTTTATCTTTAATTATTTTATATGTAGTATCTTTATATCCTCTAACTGCACATCCCGCTAAAGATTTATAATATGATTTTTCAGGTAACTCAGATTTCTCATAATAATACATTGCGAGTTCATCAGTCATTGGTCTTATATTATTTATTATTATTTTATTAGCTCTAAATATACCATGGGGACATGATGTACTTGGGCAATCTATTATTTCAGAATCTTCTGGCACTATTACATCACATATAGTATCTCCACGAACCAAATATCTTAATATTTTATCTTCCACTGAAAAATTAAAACCACCCATAAGTTCAGGCTCAGTTTCATCCGGATTCCACTTTTCAGCAACATTAACTTCATTTTCTTTAAATTCAAATCCGTTAGCACTTGAAGTATTACCAAACATTACCCTTACATATTTTTTATCTTTCACTATACACTCCTATAATAATCAGTTATTTTGCTAATTTTTTAAATACAAATGAACATATTAATGCCATTACTATCTTAATAAGATTAGAGTAATTGAACATTGCAGATACTATTTGTGTTTTATCAAATTCACTTAGTGTTAATAAGAATAAGAAGTTATCAATTAATATTGCAATGGTAAGAGTTAAAAATACTATTAAAGTATTATTACCTAATTTCTTATCATTAAATACTTTATATAATCCAATCATTATTAACTCTGCTGGTATTGCAGATATAAATGTACTAGCACAAACACTTAAATTAATGTCTTTAGTTATTAACCATTCGATTAAGAATGCCAAGCATTGTAACACAATTGCAATAATCATAGAATAAATTGCTTTTACAAATCCATATTTTTTAAATAAAATTAAAATGAATAAAAATACTAATGGAAAAGTAAATACACTATAATATACTGTAGTACCTCCTATAGCAAATGAATATTTAACAATAATATTTGAAATAATAAAAAATATTGATACTAATGCAAAATACATAATTTCTTTATTTTTTCCCTTTATCATATTCTCCTTCCATTT
>CAYVZW010000028.1:0-12346 GCA_964456325.1 uncultured Clostridium sp.
ATTATACTATAACTATTTATTAAAATCATAATAAACATTACTTTATCTAAATATTTCCATATTAAGTTATTATCTACATATACTCCAATTACAACAGACAATACAAACAAAACTTTAAATATTAAAGATAAAACCTTAGAATTAACAATCAAATCAATATTACTTTTACCTATATAGTATCCACTAAGCATAGTAGTAACACCAAATAATATTACAATTATAGAAAGAATATATATACCTATTTTACCAGTTGTCATAAAGTATGTTTCACTTATTAACAAGTTATAATCATTTATTTTAACCGGATTATAAATTATTAATAAAGATGCAATAATAATTGTTATAAAGAATGAAATAAAATAACTACATAGAACTTGAATATTAGAACTTGTAATTATGTCATTATTATCTATTCCAGAGCTTACACTAGTTGTACCAATTAAAGTTTCATTCATAAATATACTTCTTTTAATACCAATTACCATTCCACACATTAATGACTTTATATTAAATAAATCAATATGTTTTAGATTGTTAACAAATATATCCAAGTTACTTATTACTCCATATAAGCTTAATATAATAAATAATATACACATAACAGGAACTATTTTATTCATTACATTTATTACATCTTTTATATTAAAAAATATTATAAAACTAATCACTATTATTAAAGAAATGCAAATAATTCTTTTATCAATTCCATAGTTTAAATATAATATGTTACCTATAGTATTTGATTGTATCATTTGAAATAAAAATGAATACAGTAGTATCAACATAATAAGTGAAAAAATAGATAATACCCTTTTATTTAAACCATTTCTAATTATAAAATACATTCCACTTACATTATTAACACTATATTTTTTACCTAAATAAGCTTCATAATATATTAATGAACTTGTAATAAATGAAAAAATAATCATCCATATTACACTGGAGTATCCACCTAATATTATAGAAGATGCTGTTCCAACAATTGAACCAACACCTATCTTTGTACCAAGTGACATAAATAATGATGATTTTTCCCCTCTAATGCTTCTTAAAGTTGATATAATTCCGTATTTATATTTAATCTTATAACTAGTCACAATAGATAAACATAATAAAAATATAATTAATAATATCCACATATTAAATAATATTAAATAAAGAAAAAAGTACTACATAATAGTACTATTTATGATAACTTTCATTATTCATTATTTTAAAACTTCTATATATTTGTTCAAGTAATATTCCTCTAAAGAGTCCATGTGGAAAAGTTAGTGAAGAAAATGATAACAATTTATCAGAATTCTTTTTAACTTCTTCCGTTACTCCACAAGAACCACCAATAATAAATGTAATATTACTTTTACCATTATTGAATGTATTTACTATTAAAGAAGAAAACTCTATTGAATTAAACACCTCTCCCTTAATATCCATACATATTATATAGTCATCTTTATTTAGATATTTAAGAATATCTCTTGATTCACTTATTATATCAGAATCTTTTAATTCAATTATTTCTATTTTATGATATTTATTAATTCTCAATTTATAGTCATTTACTAAGTTTTTAAGATATTCTTCTTTTAATTTACCTACACAAATAATCTTTATCATTGATATATCTGCAATGGATTCATCTTACTTCCATTATATGTAAGAGATAAATGCAAATGCTTTCCTGTACAAGTTCCTGTACATCCCATAATTCCAACAAGTTCACCTTTTTCAACATGGTCTCCAACTGACACTAATTGTTTTGACAAATGCAAGTATGATGAAACGTATCCATTGCCATGATCAACTTTTATATAATTTCCCATTGATGAATGGTAAGAAACAGCAGATACTGTACCTGATTGTATTGCATAAATATTGTCTGATTTAGTTCCCGATATATCAACTCCATCATGGAATCTATTTTCATGATAAACTGGATGGTATCTCCAACCATAATAAGATGATATCCTAAATGGTTTACTAGTAGGCCAAGCCCAATATGTTGAGTTTCCAACATATGTAATATTATATCCACCATAAACTATTATCTTTTTTACTGGTTCAGCAATTACTTCTTCACTTACTAGTGCAGTTTGTAAAATAACTCCATTCATATATTTAGTTGCATATGTAACTTTACTTCTTCCATTAGATCCTTCTTGTTTAACAAATGTTTGTTCAGCATTTAATGTTTTATCATATTCAATTTCAGTATCATATGATATATCTTGATATGAAGTATCATAAGATTCAACTACAATACTAGCGATTGGGTCAATTGATGCAACTGTAACTTCTTGTCCTATAGCGAGTAATGCATTTTCACCAACAATACTAGGGTTAGCTATTAAAAAATCTTGCACTCCAAGCTCATTATCTTCAGCAATTGTTTCAATTGTATCGGTAGATTTAACAGTATATTTTTTTGTTAAATCAGTTGTTCCAAATAAGAAATATGTAGACAAGTTATCTGAATTAGTAAATATTTGTTCTTCAGTAGAAATATATGTTTTTTTAATACTTACTGTTTGATTAAAATAAATATTTGTTATTTCTTGTCCTTCTTCAGTTATTTTCTCTTGTTTTCCAGCTAAATATTTATCATATTCTTCTTCACTAATAAATGAAGTAATGGTATTTTTAATAGCTGAGTCTAAATCTTCCTTATTAAGCACATAAAATGATTTAGTTTCTTTAGTTTCCTTATCAACTATAGACACTTGATATCCCTCAATAGTAAAAGGATCCAAATCTTTAATTTCTTCATATACACTTTTAATACTCTTAACATTAGTATTATATGTGTTTATCTTTTGTACTTCAAGTCCAGATGGAGGATATATTTTATCTACACCATATTTTTCTTTTATTTCTTTTTGCTCATCATCTATCATTTTGTATAATTCTTCATCTGAAGAAATAAGACCTAACAATTCACCACTTAAGTATACTTGATAATACTGATGTACTTGCCTTTTAGAAACATTAAAAGATATACCTAAATATAATGTAAAGGCAATAACTAATACAGTAATTAAAATTGTACTTATTGATATTTTTTTATTCATTATCCTAATTCTCACTTGCATATGCAGTAAATAATCCAGTATTCATTTCAAACATTAAATCACAAGAACCAGTTGAACCTGTTCTGTTTTTTGCCACTAGAAGTTCTATTTTTCTATTCTTATTTCCTTCATATTGACCATAATCATCACTATGCAAGAATAAAACTATATCTGCATCTTGTTCGATAGAACCAGATTCTCTTAAGTCACTTAATTTTGGCTTTTTATCTCCACCTCTTCTTTGCTCAACACTTCTTGACAGTTGTGCTAAAGCTATTATAGGTACATCAAGTTCCATCGCAAGTTTTTTTAAATCTCTACTTATCTCTCCAACCTCTTGTACTCTCTGTCCAGAATATTTATTTGAACTAGATAATAATTGCAAGTAGTCAATTATTATTAAATTAAGTCCAGTACTAGAATTCTTTAATTTTCTACATTTTCTTCTTATTTCTGAAACTGTCATTCCTCCAGAATCATCTATAAAGAAATTTATATCTGCGAATTGACTTGTTGCTTCATTCCATCTTTTCCAATCACTATTGTTAAATTTTCCAGTTTTAATTATATCTCCATCAATTCTTCCTTTGCATCCATACATTCTTTTTACTATTTCTTCTTCTGCCATTTCTAAAGAAAATAATGCAACTGAATTCTTGTTATTTATTGATGCATTAAGACCTACATTAAGAGCAAAAGCACTTTTTCCACACCCTGGCCTACCTGCAATAATTATAACTTGCTTATTTGCAAGCCCTCTAGTTAAAACATCAAGTCCTCCAAATCCAGTTCTAACACCAATAAAATCAGTTTTATTTGCAACTATAGTATCTATTTGTTTTTGTACTTCAGGAAGAATATCTTGTAATTTTTTAATATCTCTTCCCATTCTATCATTATAAACACCAAGTATGCTCTTTTCTGCATTTTCAACTATGTCTTCTACACTATCACTTTCATTATAACATGCTTCTTGTATAATATTAGTCTTCTCTATCATATTTCTAAGAACACTTTTTTCAAATATAATCTTAATATAATAATTTAAATTTGCAGTACTAGGAACAGATGCAATTACCTCTGTAATATATTCTACTCCACCAACTTTAGAAAGTGATTTATTTTTATCAAGTTCATTACATACAGTTTTAATGTCAACTGGAATATTATTTACATGTAATTCTTTAATAAATTTATATATTTCTTTATTTCTTGAATCATTAAACATTTCATCATTTACTTCATCCATTATTTTATCAAGCGCACTTCTTTCTAAGAAAGCGCAGCCTAATACTGACATTTCAGCATCTAAATTTTGTGGTTCACTTCTTGCCATTATACCTCCTATTTAACAAGTTCTATGTTTACATTTGCTATTACACTTTTATGTAATACTATCTTTACACTATGAACTCCTAGTGTATTAATTTCATTATCAATTACTATTTTTTTCTTATCTATTTCATAGCCATTTTTCTTAAGTTCTTCACTTATTTGTTTTGATGAAATACTTCCGAATACTTTATCTTTATCTCCAGTTTTAACTTTAAATGTTAAAGTTTCTTTTTCAATTTTTCCTTTTAACTTCTTTGACTCTAAAATAAGTTTATCTTCTTTTTCATTTCTTTCATTAATTTCATTATTTAATACATTTAAACTCTTAGTAGAATAAGAAACTGCATACCCCTCATTAATTAAGTACTTAGCGTAACCATCTTTTACTTCTTTAATTTCATCCTTTTTTCCTTGCTTTTTCAAGTCTTTAATAAAAATAACTTTCATTTTCCCACCTCACTCAATAATGTAAATTTATTATAACACACAAAATAGTAAAAAAAAAGTTGTCATATTGTGAAAAATATTATATACTTATTATAAGGATACTAGGTGAAGAGTATGGAAGCAAAGCAAATTAGCCAATTAAGGGCATTTGAAAAACTCATAAAAGAGAAAATTTTAAGTGATTATGGCACTTTTATAACCGAAGATAGGAAAAATCAGCTTATTTCGAGTACTTTAATAAGCGATGAATTTGACAAAGTATTTACAAGTCCACAGAATCTTCAAGGTGAAATGTTTAGGCTAGTTCTAGATAAAGTTTTTGAACATATTATTTGTACAAAGAACATGGAATTTAGTGATGGAACGAGCCCTAATATAAGATATGGTGATTATTTAAAAGATGGATTAATTGCCTATTTTTCAAAAGAATTATCTGAAAAGCATGGTATTAAAATTGATTCTATAGAAAAATTACAAGAAAATATGGAAATGATTCTTAAAGTAAAAGAAGTTTTACAAGGTAATTTTTACCCATTAGTATTTAGTTGTGATGCGAATGCAATACTAAGTGCTGTTAATTTACCAGATCTTACAAAGTTATGTGATAAAGATGCTGTTAAAAAATATATAGAGAGTTTAAATAAAAAAGATGATAAGGAAATCACTGAGAGTTTATCCGGCAAAGGTAAGATATACCCACCTATATACGCTAACGGAGTTCAATATATAAAATATATCGATGAAGATAATCATGTTCATATGATAAAATCTTCTAATCCAAAATTAGTATCTGCCTCTTATAAAGAAATGATTGAGAAAGAGAAAAAAGGAGAAACAATAGATTCAGAAGACTTCTATGAAACTTTAAAGAAACACGGTGAAGCAATACCATTATTTAAAGAGTCTGAAATTAAATCTTCTAAATTATCTCATTCAGAATCTAATATGCTTGATACTATTTATAGTGATAGAGATTTAATGTTTAAAGCAGGAGATGAAACAACACAACATAGTAGTGATATGGATGTCCACATAGTTGGAACAAATGTTGTAGTTACTGATGAAAATGATAATAGAAAAGTAAAAACTGATGTATATGAAGAGAACAATACAACAGACCCTTCATTAGAAGCTGATGAGACAAAGGAGCCAAGACTTATATCAGAAGAAGAATATGTAGAAATATGCAATAAATCAGTTAATGGTAAAAGTGTTTCTGAAGATGAAATGAGATTGCTCGAATATTATGATAGATACTATTTTGGAGATTTTGCTCCACTTAACGAAGAACAAAAGCAACAAGAACTGGGTCCAACAATGAAATTAGAACAAAGTTCAAAACCAAAACATACTTCTGGATTTGCTCAAAAATTTCTACCAGTATTCATAGTATTAATCACTATAGTAGTTGGAATTATTTTAGGAGTAGCAATTTTTAAATTAAAAGGAATGTTTTAAAAACTATTTCAATTAATGAAATAGTTTTAATTTGTATTCTTTTTTAATTTAAGTTTTATTAATATCTTATCAACATATTCTTTTCCAAGAACATCATATAATAAATTATTTTTATATGTAATAATGAAGTATATTATCGCTCCTACTAACCCACATATAACGCAAGGGATAAGCATAGTAATTCTTGTATTAAATGAAGATTTAAGTAAAAATTCAATTAAATAAACAACTACTCCCATAATAATTACCGAATACAATGATCTAACTATTACTTTAAATAAATCTTTATATCTAAAGTCCATACTTTTCTTCAATGAAGACATTGATATTAATATTGATACACAAACGCCAATAAGTGTTGATATAATAGCTCCATAGTATGGATATATACCTATTTTATTACATAAAAGTATTAGTGGAATATCTAAACATGCATTAATTAAAAGTCCAGTAAATGTACTTAAATACATTGATTTAAATTTATTTAAACTTTGTAGTGATGTATTAATTACTAAGTTTATATTAGATAATAATATTGAAAATGGAAGAATTCTAAGTATTATAGCTCCATATTCACTATATCCATAAAACATAAGATATAGTTCTTTAGAGAGAACACTTATTCCAACACTCATAGGTAAACCGATAACAATAACAATTCCAATTGCTTTTACAAAGTAACTATTAACAGATTTATAATCTTTCTTAATCATTGAACTAACCATATTTGGAATTAAACTAATGCTAAGTCCAGTTGCAATTGCATTAACTATTAAACAGATTTTAGAAGCCCATGTTGATATAATACTGGCTATAGTTTCAGCATTTCCTCCAGAATATCCAATCATTGTAAGTCCACGATTTATTAAAGATATATCAGTGACATTGTACAAATCCCCAGCCATAACAACTATTATTAGCGGTATACTAAATTTAATAATCTTTTTAAATATAGTCTTATTTGTAACTTTATCTGTTTCACCTTTTTTAGGAAAACCGATTGCTTTAATATTTTTCTTAATTTTTATATTTAAATAAATATATGCAGCAGCCCCACCGATAAATGAACCCAAACAAGCAATAGCCACACCAATACTAGCATCCAATCTAAATATATTAATTGAAATATAAGAACCAACCAAAATAAATGCTATTCTAACAATTTGTTCAATTACTTGACTATTTGTTGTCGGAGTAATAAACTTTTGTCCCTGTAAATAGCCTTTTTTAACCGCTAAAAGAGGTACAATAAGAAGACAAAACGATATACTCCTAATAACAAGTTCAATTGACTCAATTGAGTTACCAGTGGTGTTATTTCCAATAAATATATATGCGAACTCACGAGCAAATATAAATGTAGCCAAAAATAATAATGAACCCACTACTAAGACTAATTTTTTTCCTACTTTAAGTGTTCTTTCCTTCGCATCATACATTTCTAAAGTATTGTATTCACTCACTATTTTACTTATAGCAAGAGGTATCCCAGCAGTACATATATTTAATACCAAACTATATATAGTATATGCATATGAATATAAGGCACCACCTAATTCACCAACTATTCCATAAAAAGGAATAACATATATTGCACCAAGTATCTTAACTATTATTAAAGATAATGATGCCATTATAGTTCCTTCAACGAAAGAATTCTTCTTCATTACTTCTCCTTGTAGAGTATCAATACAGAAAAACAATAAACTTGTTCTTCACTAAATATAGATACCGCAGTACTAAACTGCATATCTATTATATCATAGTTACCACTCATTAAAAAAGAATTAATGCTTCTTTCTAAATCTTTCTCATGTGATTCATCAATCACTTTAACCTTTAACATTTTAGTCACCGAATAAATAATATCATAATTATATTAAAAAAATTGTCAATAAATGACAACTAATTATTATAATACTACTTCTCTTTATTCTTTACTTTATCTCTTATTTCACCTAGCTTAATTGAATTAGTTTTTTCAACTTCTGCTTCTCTAGTATCCCTATTTATTATTATACCTATTACAAATACATAAGCTAGTAAGTAAAACCAAAACATTAACATTACAATATTAGCAAGGTTTCCATATATTAAATCATATCTTGCTATATTATTAATATAATATGAAAACAATACAGTAAGTGTTAACCAAGTAATAGTTGTGAACACTGCACCTTTATTAACATATCTGCCTTTCATTTTCTGATCAGGCGCTATCATATATAATAATTTAATAAGGAAGAATATAACAAAGAGTGAAATCGGTATTTGTAGCATTAAATATATTATATTAATTAGAAATTCATTTTCCGATATAAAGTTTCCAAATGTTCCAAGTAATTTAATAAATGAATTACCTAATAATGGAACAATAACAATGAATGCTAATAGTAATAACATTATTATTGTTAATAGTAAAGCCTTTAATAATCTTTTATGATACGGAGCATTTTCTATATTGTATATTGTATTACATGCTATTGTAATTGAAAAACATCCATTCATTGTAACAAATAATCCAAATATTAATGTTATTAATGAAGAAGTAGAAAAATCTTCAATAAATACTGGCTGTAATAAATTAACTACACCACTTGGAAAAGTTTGACTTAAAAAATTTTGTAATACACTTGCAGAAAAGTTAAAAGAAGTTAATAAGTAAAATAGAAGAGAAATTATTGGTATAACAGCAAAAAAGAAAGAAAATGCTAAACCTGCAGGTAGTATTCCCATTTCTTTACTTAAGAATAAATTAGCTGCATATTTAAACTTCTCTTTCATTTTTATTCTTTACCTTTACTCTTCTTTATCATTACTAATGCTTCACTAATCGCATCATCCATAGATGTTAATTCATCTTTTATATTTGAATATCCTATTGTTACTCCATAATCTTTATCAGGAAGTGAACTATTTAATTCCTTATTTAATTTATGAATATATGAACTAATCTGTTTATCTTCATATCCAACAAGGTAAACCATAAATTCATCCCCATCAGTTCTCATTATTTCAGAATTATCTCTTTGTGTTTTTATTAAAGCACTAGCTACTGCTTTAATTTGATTGTCTCCTATAGTATGTCCTTTTCTATCATTAAGTTCTTTTAGCTTATTAATATCTATTACAATAACAGTTTGAGGATACACTTTAGAAGAATTCCAAAAATCAATATTATCATTCAAATAATTTCTATTTTTTAAATTTGTCATTGAATCAAAATAATATAACCTGTCTTCATTCTTAATTTTTTTAACTCTAGTAACTCTACTAAGAATACCATAAGTAATAAAACCAATTACTAACATTGAAACTACAATATAAAATAAATTAGTCATTATGAAATTAAATACTCTATTATTTTTAAGAGTTGATATAACCCCTTCTACACTTTCATTCTTTACTTCATTTGAACTAAGTGTACTTAAATAGAAATCAAACAATTTATTAAATGCTTCATTATTTTTATTTAGTAAGAATGAATTATTTAATCTAACACTATTCATATATCTAATACTATAGTTTTTAAAGTATGAATCTTTGTAATAATCATAAACTTCTTTTTCAACAATAATTATTGAATCTTCATTTATATTTTTAGACATTGCTTTTACTGTAGCATAATCTTTTATTTCAAATAAATTCTTACTTGACATATTATATTTAAGATTCATATTTGATAACATTACTACATTACTATTAACTAAACTATATAATGAATTAATAACAGCATTATTATCAGTATGTGCAAGTACTACATAGTCAGTTGTACCTAGTATTCTACTACTATTATAGTTATCATTTGATAATGAATAGTAATTTAATACGATATCAACATTTTTATTTTTAAGTGAATCATTTAATGCTTTAGTGTCTTCATATTTAATATATTTATATGTTACTCCAGTAATATCAGAAAATTTACTTAAGTATGTGCTTGTAAGACCAGTAAATGTACTTCTAATCATTCCTTCAAAAGGTAGATTTGATATATATCCAACTATAAAATCATCATTTGTAATTGATTCTTTTTCAAGTTCAGTATAATTTTTGGCTTCATAATATATATCTAAGAAGAATTCACTAATTTCTTTAGAAGCTTTATCTTTCCATCTATAATAGAATTTAGTCATTATACTTGATAATTCAGTATTAGTGCTATCTAAAGTTAATGTATAATATGAGTATAATCCATCTAAATGATATACTATTCCTAAATCATCTTCTATTATTTTATTTATGTATTTATAACATGGAACAATTATGTAATCAATTTTCTTTTCTGTATAATCAGTTTCCATTGCATCAAATGTTTCATATGATTCGTATTTAATCCCAGCATAGTCTGTAAGATAATAACTTACAGTGTCTAATGTATCTTTCATTACGCCAACTGTTTTATAACTTAAATCAGTTAATTTATTTAATGCTTCTCCAGTTGAAACAACAATATAATGATCTTTATAAAACACTAAATCATTGCTGTCTATATCCATTTTATTTGTTAGTTTAATTGCCGTTGTATCAGTTGTTAAAACATTAAATGTAAGTCCAGTGTCACTCTTTAATGCATTTAGATAATTATAAAACACACCTGATCCATTACTTGAAAATATTGGTAATGAAGATGGTATATAAACATCAAAAGAAGTATCTGTATTATTACTAATCCAACTTTTTTCTGAATATGAATAATTATTAACTGTACTTGTTATATAGTATAGTGATGCAAAGAAAGCAATTACTACAAATATTATAATAAATGCTACTAATATAACAGTTTTTTTCTGCCCTTTTTTCATTAAATCACCAAACTACCTTATTACTATCAGCACTTTTAGCACCAAACATTGGAAAATTACTACTTTCTTCAGATACTTCAGGCTTGTATGTTAGAAGGAATTGTACATCATAGTACATTAAGTTACCTTCCCCTATAGGTTCTAATGCTTTAATAGCTAAATCTTGTGCTTCATTCTTTTTCATAGATGCTTTATAATCTAATGTAATATATATAATTTTACCTTCTACAGTAACTGTAACTTTATTTATATTTTCATTCTCTGCATAAATCTTCTCTATATCACTTTGAAGTGTCTCACTTAAAGGATGATCTCCAATATCATCTAATCTATCCCCATATTTATTTGTTCCACTTCCTGCATAAAAGAATTTATAAAATCCTATACCAAGAAGTAAAAAACAAACGAGTAATATACCTAATAATACCCATATAACCATGTTATTTTGTTTTCTTTTTGACATATCTTCTCTCCTTACTTGAAATATTATACTACAAATATATTCATTTATCTACTAATACCCATTTTATCAAATAATTCATCTTTATTCCATATATTTATTTTAAGTTCTTCTGCTTTTTCTTTTTTGCTACCTGCGCTTTCTCCAACTATAACTATATCAGTCTTTTTACTAACAGAGTCACTAGTTATACCTCCATGAAGCTCTATATATTCTTTAATTTCTTCACGAGTTAAACCATCTATGGTACCAGTTATTACAAATTTCAACCCTTTAAAGTTATCATCATTTACAACACTTTTACCACTATATTTCATATTAACGCCCAAACTTTTAAGTTCATTTATTTCATTAATATTCTTTTCATCTTTAAAGAATTCAACAATATTTTTAGATAATGTTTCTCCAATATCTCTTATAGAAGCTAAACTTTCAGCATCCGCTTCCATTAATGAATCAATGTTATCATAATATTTGCATAATAATTTAGCAGTTTTATGACCTATTCCAGGTATCCCTATTGCGAATAATAATCTTTCTAAAGAATTTGATTTAGACTTTTCAATGCTATCCATTAATGAATTAATACTTTTATTTCCAAATCCTTCTAATTCTTTAAGAGATTCCTTTATAGTATATAGTTTATATATATCACTAAATGTTTTAATGTAACCATAATTATAAAAGTCTTCAACAATATTCTCTCCTAATCCATCTATATTCATTGCATTTCTTTCACAAAAATGAATTAATGATTCTATTTTTCT
>CAYVZW010000029.1:0-12178 GCA_964456325.1 uncultured Clostridium sp.
CTAAAAATGTAATTAAATTTGCTAATCCCATAATGACACTCCTTTTCTAAATAAATTATACTTTTTATTGTTTACATTGTCAATAAAAATAGTTTTATTTTACATTATATACCAAGCTTATTAATAAATGATCTTATTTCAGCTATATCTGATTGTCTATCATCTAGTGGTGGTATTGTATCAAATATCTTAAGTTTTGTTTCATATTCAAATGTTGAAACATCTTCATTACTAAGAACACATTGATTTAAGACAACTTTTTCATCTTTTAATTTTTCAAGTAAATACTTATTTGTTCTAAGAACTTTATTAAGCATTAGTGTTGATGGTTCTAGTAAATATATTACTTCTGCACATATATCAACATCATCATAATCATTTAAATCTACAAGTATTAAGTCAGCAGTTTGTTTCTTCATAAGTTCTTTTGGCAATTCAGCACTCGTTGTACTCACCATATCTTTATCATTGAAATATATGAAGTCAACTTTATTTACCTCAATTGCTGCAACAGCCCTTGCATCTTGTAATACTTTTTTAATCATATATGTTAAACTAGTTGATCCAGCATGTTGAGTAACATTCTTAAATCCAACAACCTTTAATTTTCCCCCACTAATTCCTAAGCTCTCTGTGCCTCCTTTATTTTCAGTAGTTCCTTCTAATTCTGAAAGATTATGAATATTTACAACATCTTTATACGTATGAGGGTGTACTAGTAAATAATTTATTCCTTCAATATTTCTGGTAAAATTGTAAATTCCTAATGATATAAGCTTTGATAAATATGATTTAGAATCACTTTCAGGACTATTATCTAAAAGTAAAATAACATTCTCCATATTTATATTCATTGCAAGTTTTTGAAGATTATCTGGATTTTGATAATCTCTTATAGCAGTAATATCAAGAATCATCTTATCATAATAAAAGTTTGTAAATGTATCAATTATCTCATCTACATTAAATACTCCTTCAATAGATTTCATTACCTCAATGTCAAGTCCCATAAGCATTTCTTTATACTTATTAACAACCATTACGTTCATTATTAATCATCTCCTTTTATTAGTCCCTTTTTAATCTAAATCCATACTATTATAACAACCATTTGATCCTTTATTCGTTAATATCTTATTTTCATAATAAAGTGCTTTTGTCTCCCCCATAATTGGAAGTTTCAAGTTTAAATTAACAACAGGAATATTTATTTTTATAAATGTCGTTACTTTGTAAACAACTCTTCTTACATTACCATTTGAATCTAAATCGCATATTTTTGCAACACAATATCCACCATATTGATAATCTCCATACTGATCACAAGATACAGTTGATGAATTATATCCCATACTAATTATTAATAAATAAGCTTTAACATCAGTTGCAGTACTCTTCTCCATTTGTTCAGTAGTAAGTCTATCAATAGGTATCTTTTCATCTACATCTTCTGCCTTAGTAAATCCTTCATTTTGCTCTATATAATTAAGTATTTCGTTTTTTGTTTTAAATGCTTTTGTATAACTAATAGAGTATGCTATAAAACTAGAAAAGAGCACTATAAATAGTGCTACTATACCAAAAATCCAAGTTCCTGCCATAGACTCTTTCATTTAATACTCACCATGCCATTCATTCAATACTAATTATTGTCTACTTTAATACATTCTGTTATATTTGCTGGAGCTCCCTTATCTACGCTTGGGCAACATTTCCAAACACTAGTTTTATCCGTTCCTGTTTGTTCTGTATCTTTTTCAGCAATATAATATGTTCCATATGTATTACAAGTTTGTTGGGCAATAGTCTTTTGTATCATAGGCCATACGAATAAATAGAATAGCGCTCCTATTGCTCCTATTGCAACAAGTGTAATTACTGTCATATTTAATTCCCCAGTCGCCTCTTTCATTTAAATTCCTCCTTTATTTTATAATTTAATTATATACTAGTTAATACTTAATATCAAGTATTTAACTATAATCCTGTAAAAATTTGTAAAACAGATAACAATAGTATAACCATAACTCCAGCACCTGTTGAAGTAAGCATTGTCATAGTTTTCTTTTCCATTTTATCAAGTCTTTCTTTATATTTTTGTTCTCTTGATTTAGATTGTAAGTTTGATACCGTTCTTGAAAATGTTATTAACTGATCCTGTTTTCTTTCTTGATTTCCAAGACCTAATCTATATAGTAATCGCATCATTCTCATCGAATCTCTTACAGGATATCGTCTTGCAAAAGCCATATATGGTTCAATACTTGAATCTCCTGCATCAATAGATCCAATTAATTCTCTAAGACCAGGTTTAAACATTTCGGGTGCTCCATCAAGTGATTTAGTAATCGCAACGGGAACTGTGTAATGTTGTATCAATATTTCTAAACTCTTTAAATAATATGGCAATTTTAAATTTATGTCATGTAAATGTACTTTATAATAATTTTTTACACTATTGTAGTCATTCTTATATACTAGATATGTAACAAGCATAACAACCACTAGTTTAATCGCATTAAATCCCGTTATTATAACAAGAATTCCAATAAGAAATACAACTATTGTAGATTTAACTCTTTTTTGAAACTTTAAGTCTTTATCAACTTTTTCTCCATATTTTGCTTCAAGTAAGAAGTCGTAATCTTCCTCTTTTAATTTTGAAAATAAACTCTTATTATCTTGAACAAATGTATTAAAGCTTATTGTACCAAGATAATTAAATAATAGTAATATAATTATACCAACTAACACTATTTCCATTATTCAGCACCTACATCCTCATGGTAATATTTTACCCCTGTCATTAAGAAATATGTATTAATAATTATTACACCATGAAGTAATAATTGTACATACCATTCACTAAGTAATGTTGCATAACTAGTTTCACCTAACAAAACTTGGACTAATAAAACAAGTAAATATAGAGCTAGGCCGAATGTTATAAATTGTTTATAGAAGTTAGTTCTATCCATTCTATCTCTATATACATTTTCAACTAGCATATCAATATCCTGCATCATTCCTTCTAATGCTTCTCCAGAGTCTTTAGATCCTTCTTTAGTTATCTGCATAAATAATTGATGCATATTCTTTACAACATAATAATCATATTTTTCGTTCATATATCTTATTGCTTCATCTATTGTTCCATTTTCATAAGACATCTGAATCATTTCATTAACATCTCCAAGTAGTGGTTCTTCTAATACTCCTGAATCTCTAACACCTTCTAATGCCTTAACAAATGATTGTGTTGTATTAAATTCCATTATTACGTTTGTAGTATATACTTGTATTTGTTCAAATATATATTCACTATATACCTTTTTACATCTTAAAAATGCTAGATATGGAATAAATAATATTGCAGCAATAGCATAAAATATACTCCATAATATACTATAGAAATATAAATACGCTACAAAGGCAGCACCTAAGCCAAATATTACTACTTGTGTAACATATTTTTTTGTTGAATATTCTTGTCCCAATTCTTTAGCTTTTTCACGGACTATTTTAAATGAAAATGGTGCATATTTTTCATATGTATTTCCAATAGTTTTAACTATAAATTTATAAGAGTTTTCTCCTGTATTTTTTCTATAAATATAAGTGAAAATTAATATTGCAGCAACTAAGAATATTTCTATATACATATATTATGCACCTCCTTTTCTATATTTCAACAAATTCCACAGGCTTAACAGCTTGAGTAGCCATAGATGCTTGTGTGCTTACTGGCGGTACAGAAGTAGGATTAACTATTTTAGCTTCTTTAGTTTCCTCAACTGTACTTTTAAGTTCTGATCCTTTTGGTATAAATGGATCATCTTGCATCATAACTCCTTGAGCAGCCATATAATCTATTAGATGGCTTGTTGGATTACTATAACTTTCATTACCAACTAAATCTCTTTCATATAATATATTAACTTTAGCTTCATTTTTATCATCATCAACATAGAATTCTACTACTTGAGTTATTTCTCTTTGAAATCTATTATATTTTTTAGAGAAAAAACCTTTGACATGTACGCCTAATTGTATATATCTATGCATTCCTTTTACAAACTGATCAATTTCTTGGCTAGATTCTAATAATGAATATAAACGCATTGGTATGCTTGATGCTTTATCAGAGTGTATTGTTGATAAAATGTTATGACCTGAAGAAATCGAGTTCCTAACAGCCATTACTGCTTCAGCAGAACGAACCTCTGAAAGTAAAATCCATTTGGGATTCTGACGCATACAAGCAACTAATACATCGGAATATGAAGCAATATTATTAGTTTTCATTGCTACTATATCTCTATTTGGATATATTTTATCCAAGTGAAGTTCTAATGTATCTTCTATGGTTATTATTTTTTCATCCTCTTTTATATGGCTAGCTAAATATTTAATAAACTCTGTTTTCCCTGAACCGGTTTCCCCACTTACTAAAATATTGCAGTGAGCATTAACACATGTTATCAAGAAATCATGTAATTTAACGGATACATAATCTTCCTTAACTAATTTTTCTTTGTTTAGTCTGATCTTTGCAGGTGTTTTTCTTATTAAAACAGCAATACCATTTGTTGCTATAGAATTATGTACAAAGTTAAGACGTAATTCAGCACTCTCTGCATCTAATAATGGATGAGCCATATTAAATGTTTTTCCCATTACATTGGAACATTGAAATGCTAATTTTTCCATCACTTCATTATTTAAGCCTTCTATTTTTTCAGGATGAACACCTTGAGTAAGAGTTTTTACCCATAGCTGTCCTCCATTTGAATATGAGATATCAGTAATATCATCATTTTCTAAAAGAGGTTGTAACAATCCAAAATCAATTTGAGAAAAAACTACATCATCCATTTTTCATCCTTTTCTATTACTCAGTAGTGCTAACTTCAGGAGTATTGTCTTCTACTGTAGTATTATTATTTATTTCATTTTCTTCCTCTTCTGCAGCAAGTTCTTCATCAGTAGGTATTGTTACCGTTTGTGCAAGTATAAATGATTGTAAGTATGCACTACTAATAGTAGCGGTTTCTCCATAACTTGCATTTCTTGGTACAGGTATAATTTCTCCATCTAAATACATTGCTTTTCTAAGTAGTAAATGCATTTCTTCAGTCACAGAGAATATTAATGCAGAAGCTTGTCTTTGATCAGGTCCTTTTTTAAATATGTGAGCTCCACTATCATCTTTAACAGCGAGTACCTGAATTCCTTCAATTAATTTTCCAAGAACTAATTTTCCATCACTATCAAACGATTTAAAATACAAATCTATTTTGTCTCCTGGGAATATTGAATTTCCATATGTTGTGTTTACATTTACTGAAAGTGAAACTATTGTATTACCTTCTTCAATATTTGACCATGCAGAATCTGGCATGCTTTCCCAATCTACAAGAACGGTTGTATAAAATAAACTCCCTGCTGGAATCATAGTATTATAATTTACATACTTTCCAACAATATTATTTAAATTTCTAACAACATTACTAGTTACCATTGAAGATGGTATCTTAATCGTTCCAACCATTTCAGAAGTGATTTCTGTTCTTGCTGCTATATCTTCTTTTGCATAATATACAGTTACAGGATTAGTCTTTTGATTAATTCTATAGTTATATGCAACTATTATTATTATTAAGCATACTGCAAAAGCTAAAATAGTAACAATGTTTTTATTTTTTATAATTTTGTTAAATAATTGTTTCATTACTAATTACCTCCTGTTGTACTAACTTCTGGTGTAGTTGTACTAACTTCTGGTGTGGTATCATTATTATCAATAATTACATTATCATCAGGTTCTAATGACTTCAAATCTTCTTCTGAAACATTTACAGTTTGTGATAATATGTAATTTTGCAAATATGAACTACTAATTTTAGTTTCAGTTGGATTTAATGAATAATCAGCATTACGAGGAACAGGGAAAATAGTTCCAGCTAAATATGATGCTTTTCTAAGTAACAAATGGTATTCTTCAGATACTGAAAATATCAAATATGATGGAGAATTTAAATCACTACTTTTTTCAAATACGCTATTTCCATCACTATCTACTACTGCTAAAACTTTAATACTTTCTATAAGTTTTCCTAATAACAACTTGGAATTATCAGTTGTTGTTACAAAGTATAAATCAATATAATTACCTGGGAATATTGAATTACCATAGGTTGAATCTAATGTTACTGGTAATGATACAATAGTATAACCATTAGGAATATCTGCATACAAACTTGATGGCAACTCATCCCATGTTTTTAATACTTTACTATAAAACAAACTACCTGCTGGTATAACAGCATCTTCTGATACATAGTTTCCAATTACTAAGCTAGTATTTGTTATAACATTTGAAGTAATCATCGACTTTGGTACCTTAATTGTACCAATCAAATCAGATGTAATCAATGTTCTAGGCTGTATTTCTCTTAACGCATAAGGAACACTAATAGGATTTGTTTTCTTTTCTATACGATAGTTATATGCCCAATATAAAATGCATAGACACAAAATAACTGCAATTATAGTAACTGTATTTTTATTTTTAAAAAATCTTTTAATTCCGATTTTAATAGAATCCATATTCTTTCCTCCAATTATTCTATAGTTATTATATAATAAAAAAGAGTCAAAAGCAATTTTTTTTGACCTTTTTCATTAATTTGTTTAATATTTCTAATCAGCAATTTGTTCCCTATTGCCACCAGTTGTTCCACCATTGATTTCTTGTGCTTTTTCATATGCTGCTTTTTGTGCATCACATGACTCATTAGATATAAAGTTTCCTTTACTATCATAACATATATCATCTATATATACGCCCTCTGTTTTATCTGTAAAATCAACATCTATTGTTTCTCTTACACTTATCTCCGGTGTTTCTGGTATTGGTATTGGTTCTGCACTTATTGCTTCTTTTGTTTCTAGTATTCCACTTAGTATTGTATCCACACTTATACCAAATGAATCTGAATTTAGTACTGTAGTTCCACTACTAGTTCTTATTCTTACTGTTGCTTTTGGTGGGTCTTCATATATGTCATAGAATTCTATTGTGTATGCTTTATTGTTTGTTACACTCTCTGCAAATCTTCTTATAAATACTTCTTCAAATTTTTCTTCTGACATTATTACTCTCCCTGTAAGTCTATAAGATCCATAATCTACTGCATCTATCATTGCTGCTTCTAGTACCTCTCTAGTCAGATAAAAATCTTCTTCATTAGTTACTGTTAATCTCTGTACTAGTAGTAAGATTACTATTATAAAAAGTCCCAATGATATTATAAAGTATCCCCAGAATGCTTCTTTCACTTTATCACACTCCCACTTCTTACTATTTTATTTGCTTGTATTCCTAATACTCCGCTTCCGCTTTGTATTTCATCAATAAATGTACTTCTACAATTTGCAAATCTATTATTTACTCCATCTAAGCTTGTTTCTAAATCACATTTTATTAATGAATTGTCTAAATATCCTCCTGCATTTGTATTTCTGTATCTATTGTATTCTCTTATCTTTTTAATAGCATCCGAATTCAATGTTACACTTAATACTAAATGTTCATCTTTTATGAATACTTCATCAGCTGTATTTTGTATTTCTGCTATTATTTCTGTTGCATTGCTCCAATTTGTTCCAAATTCTCTTCCACTTGGGAATAGATTAGATAAATCAACATTCCTAAATACAAATCCATAGCCCTTTGATTCTCCCATGTTATTCCATTGTATACATTCTAAATCTGGTACTGTATCGTCAACATAAAAACAGAAGTTTGAACAATCGCTTGGTATTAATACTCCATTTTCATCATATTTTGATATACAATCATATCCAGTTGTATTATTATACACTTCATATGAACATTGATATTCATATGTATCTAAATTTACACCATTAGATTGCCCAAATTTACTTATTCCTAAATTCGAGAAAGTATAGTCAACTGAATATAATCCAGATTCTTTTTTTCTTTCAATTGGATAAACATTTTTTCCTAAAGCTGAATATTGTTGACTATTTACAGATAATGTTGATTTAGATTCCACTACCTCACCTGTGAATGCTTTAGTATAATAGCTTTTTGGTCTATAGAAGTCAACCTCAGTAGTTACTTTAAATGACACGTAATCATTGTTAGGAACTACTGTGTCTTTAACTTCACACATTTGATTTTCGGGATCAGGTTCTGTTACATCACAAACCACTCTTTTTACGGTTTTTGTGTATGGTTCATCTATCCATGCCTCTCCACTTTCTTCGTCAAGTTTTTCATCAGAATGAACACTTCTATAACAAGAACTACCCTCACAATAAACATTAAACAAATCATCGGTTTCGATAATGCCTGTCTTTTTACTATATTGTGTTAAGTCACCATAAATGGTGTCAGCATACTCTACCGCTAAATCAGCACATGTATCATCTACACAAGATGCATCTTTTAGTATCTTTCTTTTAATGCTTTTAGAATTAGCTGTGCTAGCTATTTGTTCCACTACATAGTCTACTTCCAAACTCGATTCTAAAGATGTTGGCTTGAAATTCGTTTTTTCATTTTCCTCAGTCGTATCAGCCTTAATGTTTTTAACCGAAAAGGTATCTTCTTCAATTATAATAGCTTTTGACCCATTAGCTCCACCTCCAACTGATTCTCGAAGACCACCATCTTGAGTACTGCTAGAAGAACTATTATCTCCGCTACCAGTATATGGGGACTTAGTTAATGTATAATATTTAATATCCGGCTCCCCAGACAATTTGCTTCCATACATATTACAAGCCTGCAAGTCTGTTAAAAGATCTCTTACCTTTGCTTGTGCATCATTATAATTTTTTCTACCATCTTCAGCTTTTCCTTTAACATAATCAATTTCACCCTTTTCACCCGCAGAGCAAGAACCAAGGTCATGAGGAACCGGTGTAAAGAAAGATGATGTTGATCCGCAATAAGGTGATGTTTTAAAGTAACTTTTCTGATCTTCATTTAATTTACAATATGTTCCAATACAAGTATCGTGCATAATTTCAAAGGAAGATGGTGTCTGAACTGATGTTGCCGTTTGATATGATTCAGTAATTAAAAGTTTATATGGGCCAAATAATTTGGTCACAGAAGTAGTTTTTGAAGTATCACAATAAGTTTCAATTTTTTTGCAACTATATGTTGAGGTTCCAGATATTTTGATACATTCATCACCTTTTACTATTTTATCAGAAATATAAGTAGTAGTTTTTTCCTTGTAAAGATAAGCATCAGCTTTCACACTATAATAAAGTTCACACGCTAAAGTTGAATTTGCTACACTTCCAGATACTATATCATCTGTATCATTAGGTTTGGATTCACCAGAAGGATAAGAGATTGTATTATACTTTCTGGATTTCCAAGTAAAAATCGAAACGCATGCTGGAGTGCACAATCCATTTTGTCCATTAAATATTTCTCTATCAGCATCTGCATTTTCACATGCACTATATGCTTGATATCCAGATCCTCCACCAGTAAATGGTTCACTGGGCCAGACAGTAGAACCATATGCAGAGCATGTATCATAAAAGCTTGACGTTCTATTTTGTTTTAGTCCAGTACAATTTGCTGTGCATGCTTCAACTTTAGCATATTCTTGAGGATAAACTTCATTGTTCAATTGTTCATAATATAAAGTATCCCAATATTTCCATGCATTCCAAGCCTCAGCAACTTTCCCTTCCCAATACTGGAATTTTTCATACCAAGCATCATAATATATTTCAGAAACACATTGCCTTTGTTGAAGAACAATTGAAGTTAAATGCTCGTCTCCCCCCAAATTATTTTTAATCTTCTCTTCCAATTCATATCTAAATTGCATTCCAGTATATACTTTTTCCTTGTTTGCCATATAAAATTTAATTTCATTCCTACAGTAAATATGACAAGTGTCGCTAGCAGTTTCGTATGACTTCTCTCTAAAATACTTTTCACCAGAACATGAATTTAGTATTGTAGACATAGAAGGATCCTTTATATATCCATCTTCAACTCCATTGTAATCTCCACTCGCAGTATTCATTTTGTTATAATTATTACATTTTTTTCCGCTATTAGTTGTTGATTTAAGCGTTCCTGAATCATCCGTACACTCACAGGCAACTTTAGCACTATACTGGTTAATGTAGTCTTTATTTGTTGTTTCTTTGCCGTCTGCTTCAATAACAAACATTATTTGTTTTGAACTTGGATCATTGCAATTATGATATTCTTTTACTTTACCACTAACTTCAAAATCAACAATTTGTATTTCAATCGTTGCTACTGTTGATGAAGATGTTTTGCACAAACTTTCAGTTGTATATTTTGAGTAACAATAGTTTTTATCACAATAATTACTATCTGATGGTATTTCATTTCCGTCTGAGTCATATAATGTTATAGTAACCTTACAATTTGCATCACCAATTTCACATGTCTCGCCAGTAGGATTTGTCATCTGAATCGTATTTCCCGAATTGCCAAGTGTAGTTGTCAATAACTTTGGAATTTTATTTCCTGCTTCATCAAGTTCATTTGCATGAAGAGCTTCATTATACAACGATAATGCGCTCATGTATGTATTGTATCCTTGATATTCGCACACTACTCCATGATTTTTTGAACTAGTAGTACATTCAAATCCGTATTTTAAATAGTTAGCATCCTCTTCAACTCTAGTAGCTGTTATACCATAAAAATTAACAGTTGTAGTTTTTCCACCTTTAAGAGGAAAAACAGTTGAATTCATTCCAGAAAGATGCCCTTTATTAATTGCCCACATTCTCATTGCCATATCTATTATAGCATATTCTTCCTCACTTAATGTATTTCCACTCGTTGCTCCTTCTCTTACTTCTCCGGAACCTTTTAATGCAATATAGGCAAGTCCACATCTATAATCTCCAGAATAATTATTTTTACATGTGCCTAAATCAAATTCAGTATTCAAGCAATATTGAGGTATTAATTCTTTTGTTGATATATAATAATAAGGACAATAAAATGCTTTTGCAGGTTGAATACAAAATGCATAACTGCCTCCTTCGGTTTGGTACATTCTTCCGCCAACAGGTTCTATTACCCCACTTGTATTTTCCTCTGTAACTAGTTTAGCATATCTGTATGAATAACCAGTTTTTAGCGTACAAGTTCCTGAACAATTTGTTAAACAACTATCCTCTGTTTCAAACATTTGTCCACCAGTAATATATTTTTCGAGGTATTCTTGAGATGACGATAATCCAACAATAGTACCACTACATGCATATGCAGTCCTTGATGGAGTATCTTTACATAAATATCCTTCATCTTTGTTCTCAAGAGAAAAATTATCACATGCTGTTTTAGCTAAGTTACTTGCCTCATACACTTCAGTTGACTCTATATAATCTGCTTCAGTTACTTCAGTTGTAGAAGCTGTTGAATCTCTTAAATAAACACCACCAAGAGTATAAAAGCCAGTTCCACTAGTTGCTTCACAATATGGATCACTTACAGGATAGATTATTTCTTTTTCACTAGAAGAAGCGGTCCCAGATCCCGTAATTCCATATATGTTTGGTATAAACAATACTAAAAGAACAAGAATTAACAATTTCTTTTTCATAGCTTCTCACTTCTTTTCTTTGTTATAAATATTACTATATAATAAAACAATGCTACTACTGCTAATGGAATTATTACATACAATGAATACTCTTTTACTTTTATCCAAATTTTTTCATACCAAGCTGAATTTTTATACAATTCTTCATCTATTTTATCATTATAATATCTATCTATTAGTTTATCTACTTCATCTTTTTTATTATCATCTACTTTTGTATAACTTCCACATACTTCTGCATCTGGATTTTCTTCACAATATACTGTATCATTATACGAATTATATTTTGGCACTGTATATGTTATTGTTTTCATTTTTTCACTTGCACACACACTTGCTGTGCCAGACATATATATAGTAAAAACATATTTCTTATCAATAAAATGTACTTCAGATCCAACTACATAATTTTTAAATTCTTCATCATATTCTACATCATATGTACTAACACTATATGTATCTTTAGCCGTAACCCTCAAATCATTTCTTGGTACATTTAGCATTAGTAAGTATGAATATGGATA
>CAYVZW010000030.1:0-1804 GCA_964456325.1 uncultured Clostridium sp.
TTTCTTTATACATTATTTCTAAAACACTTATTTCCTCATCTATAGATAATTTACTTCTAAGTATACTATTTCCTTCACTATCAAACTTAATACATATTGAATCAAAATCATTGCATAGTATTATAGTTTCATTCTTATATTCAGTTATAATATTATATTTTAATACATCATAATATGATTTGTTATCAATTTTGTATGCTTTTACTTTTTTTAATATAGTTAATTTATCAGTATTATTCCATTCATAAAAATTAAGAAATTCTTTTTTAAAATTCACAGTTATATTATAAATATATTTCATTTTTATCCTTTCTAAGAACATATATTATTAGTAATACTCCAGGTATTATAAGTAAACATTCAATTCTTTTAATAAGAAACAAAAAATAACTTATTAAATTAAAATCCATATTCAATATATTCAAATATACGATTATAAAGAATAAAGAATATGATACTAATAGTATACCCAACAACAATAAAAATATTTTATTAAACATAATAAAGTATATTTATCTTTTCATTAAAATATTATATAATGTTATAGGTGATAGAAATGGATTTATTAAAATATATTATATTAGGTTTAGTTCAAGGATTAACAGAAACAATTCCGGTATCTTCAAGTGGACACTTAATGATTCTAAAAAGAATTATGGATGTTAACATTGATTTTGATACTTTGGCAATACTTACAAACTTTGGATCTTTAGTAGCGATAGTTATCTTATTTTGGGGCGATATTGTTAAATTTATAAAAGGATTCTTTAAATATTTAAGTACTAAAAAAGAAGAGTATAAAAGTGACTATAAATATTGTTGGATGATTGTTATTGGATGCATTCCTGCTGGACTAATGGGACTTGTTGTTAGTAAATTAAACTTATTTGATAAAATAGAAAATAATATTAAAATAGTTGGATTGTCTTTAATAATAACATCAATTCTTCTATTTATTGTTAGAAACTTTAAAGGTAAAAAAGGAGATAATGAATTAGGAGTTAAAGAAGCTCTTACAGTAGGATGTTTTCAAATATTAGGACTATTTCCAGGTATTAGTAGAAGTGGTTCAACAATAGTTGGAGGAATGACTACTGGATTAAAAAGAGATACTGCATTTAAATATTCATTTATGCTTTATATACCAATGAGTTTAGCAGCTATGGCTCTTGAATTATCAACATTAAAAATAGAATCAGGTTTAATATTCTATTATATTGTTTCAGTAGTAGTAGCATTAATCGCAACACTTCTTGTTACAAAATGGTTTAGAAAAATTGTTAATAATGGTAAACTAATATACTTTAGTATTTATACTTTAATAGTTGGACTATTAGTAATAATATTTATGTAATAATGATTAAGTTCATTATTTTTTTTACATTCTTAATTTATCCATATTTCCCATAATCGTTTGAATACTTCTAAGAGAAGAAGCAAACATTTTTCTATATGCGTTTTTATATTCTTCACTTATTGTGATTCTTTCTTCGTTTTCGACTTCTTCAAATACTTTTTCTAAATCAAAACTATTAATAATATTTATTAAGAATTCTTTAACAAAATCTAAATGATAATACTCTTCCATAAATGAATATAATGAATCTGATGTAATAGAATCAACAAATCTTTTAGGATATCTATTGGTTGATAAGCCTGAGAAATCAAAGTCGTACATAGGCGCTAAGTGATTTATATTAGTCTTTTTATTATGCACTACTCCCCAATTTCTATTTCTTTCGTCCCCTTCATTTATAAATTTATTAGCGAAACACTCAATAAGAAATTCATTACTAATAGCTCT
>CAYVZW010000030.1:1904-11858 GCA_964456325.1 uncultured Clostridium sp.
CCATCAAAAGTAGATATCCAGTTTTCAGCAAAAAATCCATCTATTTCTTTTTCTATATCACAAAACATAAATGATAATTCATCTATTTTAACTCTTCCATGCTCATCAATATGTTCATTTATATCATTATTCATTTTTGTCTATTGATTTATTATCAAGTTCTATATTTACATTATTTATAGATTCAAATCTCTTAGTTATTTTATCAGTTGTTATATGTATATTTTCAACATCACTAGAGACAGTTTGAATACTTCTTGATAATTTATCCCATCTTTCTTTATATCTTGCAAATTCAAGTCCTAATTTGTTTAATTCATCATGTATTATTGAAGTGTATTTATCCCTTTCAAGACCCATAAGAACAGATTGTATAATTGTAAGTAAACTCATTAAAGTAGTTGGAGAAGTTATCCATACTTTTCTAGATGCTGCATATTTAACAAGATTAGTGTGATATGCATTTATTTCAGCAAATACAGCTTCAGCAGGTAAAAACATAATAGCTTGATCAGTTGTTTCTTTTGGAATAATATATTTATCAGCAATCGCATCTATATGTTTCTTAACATCATTATCAAATATCTTATTTCTAGCATTTCTCTCTTCTTCACTAATACCTTTTTCAACAACTCTTCTATAGTTTTCTAATGGAAACTTAGAGTCTATGCATATTGTTCCTAAAGGTTCAGGACCAAATACTATCGCATCAGCAATATGACCATTACTTAATGTATATTGACGTCTATATATTCTATCATTCTTTTCTCCAAAAATACTTCCAAGTAAATGATATAGATTAACTTCTCCAAATATACCTCTACTCTTTTTATCAGTTAAAATTCCTTCAAGAGATACTATCTCAGTACTAAGTCCATCTATCTTCTTTTGTGCTTCATCTATTTTAGCAAGTCTAACAAGTACATCATTAAATGTTCTATTGGTCTTTTCAAATCCATCTTGTAGCTTCTCATTTACTTTATTATTTATCATATTAAGTTTAGTTTCAATTCTATCATTAAGAGTATTAAAATCTTTATTTAATTCACTAGAAAAATCATGCTTAAAGTCCCCTATTTCTTTAATTAAGCTTATTTCAGTTTTAGATAGTTTATCATTAAGTTCATTATTATTATTTTTTCTCCCTAATAAAACAACTAATAGTATTATTATAAGTACAAGTAATCCAATTATTATATATTCCATTTATCTTCACCACTTATATCATACCATAAATCTATATTTTAAATAATTTATTTATTACTTTAGATACAATATATGTACATAAAACAATAATAAGTATTTTTAAAATAGTCATCGGATTACCTAAACTATCAAGAAAAGAAGTTCCTATAAATCCCCAAAAGTATATTAAAGATATTTTACCTACCATAAGAGCAATTAAATATTTTTTAAAATCCATTTTTACTAAACCTGCTGCGATATTAACAGCGAAAGCAGGTGTAAAAGGTATCGCAATAACAACTACAAGTTTACTAAGTGAAATATCCTTAAATAGTTTTTTATATTTAATAATCCATTCTTTATTTTCAGTTAGATAATCAAATTTATCTCCAAAACCATATCTAAATATCATATAAGACATAATACATCCAAGTATAGTAAAAAACCATGATATTAAGAAACCAAAAATAGGCCCAAATACATAAAAATTAAGCGTTATAAACACCATTAATGGTATTACAGGTATAATTGACTCAAAGAAAATAATTAAGCATCCAAGTAATGCTCCATAAACTCCAAGAGATTCAATAACATTTATTATTTGATTAATTAATTCTTCCATAAGAATAATTATATAACATTAAGTATTAATTTTCTAGTAGATAGACACTATATCCTAAAGAACTAAGTACAGCAACAGCTCTTTTACTTAGTTTACCACTTTTACAATATATATAATATGTTTCATTTTTATTAAGATAATATCTATAATTATTTATTAAGTTATCATATGGAATGTTTATACTTCCTTCAATATGATACATATTATAATCATTTTTATTGTTAACATCTATTATTTTCATATTTTATTATATGAATTCACAAAAAGAATGACATTAAAAAAGACATATATAAATGTCTTATTCATCACTTCCAAAGAAGTCATCAAAGAAGTCTTCGTTAGTTATTTCTTTTTTTTCAGGTGTCTTCTCGGTTTGAACTTGAGGTTTGTCTATTTCAACTTTTACAGTTTGAGCGTCCTCTTTATCAAATGTATCAGGTGCCACTGAATTATTATCAACAACAACTCTATCTGATGGTTTTTCATCTAATATTTCAGAAGTTGTGTCTATAACAATAGGATTTGTTTTATGTTCAAATATGTTTTCAATATTATTAACAGAATCTTCATTTGTTTCAGACATTACTTCTTTTACCGGAATGTCATTTTGAACTTTATTCTCTACTTTATGATCTAATATGTTAGCTAGTCCTTCTTCAAATGATGGTTTATCTTCTATAAAATCATTTTTAGTTTCTACTTTTTCTTTTACATCATTTGTATTAACTTTATTCTCTATTTCTTTATTCTTTGCATTTTCAGCAGCTTCTTCTGCTTCTAATTCAGCAATTTTTTCATCTAGTTTTTTAACATAGTCATCTAAATTAGTAGGCATAGCCCCACCAAACACACTATTATTACCTGCAGGCATATTAGACATTGCATTTGGATTATTATAGTTCACTCCTCCACCCATAAATGGATTAGTATTTCTTGGCATTCCCATTCCACCAGGAAGTCCCATACCTCCGCCCATCATTCCGCCAGGTAAAGCTCCTTGATCTTGTTTTATTTTATTTACAAATGCTTTTAAATCAAATACATGAACTTCTCTTTGAGGTCTCTTAACATATGTCATCTTATCGAACTTTTTACCCCAGTCAATTTTATAATCAAAAGTAAGCTTTGTTTTAAATGGCATACTTCTAAATCTATTAATTATAACTTCACCTTGTTTTAATGCTTGTAAATCACTAACTGTAAATAACGGTCTTATTGGTGGTGCTGCTTCATCCTTCTTTGCTTTTTCTGGTTTCTTATCTCCAAGTAGCTTACTAATTTCTTCTAATGCAGCAAGTTCAGTACTCATTAAATATACAAAGTTACCACAGTTACCTTTTATAGTCTCAGCTACTTCTTTACCATATACTTTAGTTAATTGAGAAAAGTTTTGAATAACGAAACTAAATCTTATATTTCTACTACGAGATGCAGTTATCATTGATTCTACATCTTTTAAAGCAGGCATATTGGCAAACTCATCTAATACAAAGTTCGTTCTATAAGGTAGTCTTATATTAGGACAAGTTTGTGCTACTGCGATAAGAGCTTCATATACTTGTTTTACAAATATAGTAGCAAGAGCATGATATGTTGTTTTCTCATCATGTATTTTTAAGAATACAGCTGTTTTAGCTTTTCCAATATCTCTTACATCAAAGTCACTATATGAAAGCATTTCACTTAATGCTTTCTGTGAACTAAAGATTCTTGTCTTAGTTCTAAATGTAGACATAATCCCACCACGTGTTTCATTAGGTGCATTTATACACGATGCTGCAGCAATATATGCAGGAGATAATTCTCCTTTAGCTTTAAAGTATTCTTTAATATATGTTGAAGCTCCAAGTCTATCTTCTCCAGTTTCTGCCATCATGTTTATACTATTTATATTTACTTCTGCTTCAGTCCCATCATCAAATAGTCCAAGTGCTAAACCTGTAAAAAAGTTAGATGCAGTATTTTCCCAGAATGGTTCTTGTCTATTATTAGGATCTACTAAAATATTACTAGCAAGGTCTTGCAATAGTTCATTAGCCTTATCTATATTACCTGACTTATATAGTTCATATGGATAAGTAAATGGATTCCAAGCACTCCCTTCATCAGGATCGCGAAAATTAACAAGTATTAATTTATATCCTTTTTCTTTTAATAAGTTTCCACATCCTTCATAAAGTTCTCCTTTAGGGTCTGTAACTATCATACTTTCACCATGTTTAGCAAGTATCCTTATAAGTGGAAACATAAAACTTTGAGACTTTCCTGAACCAGAAGCACCCATTATTAATGAGTGATTCTCTCCATCATCTACCCAAGCATTAACTCCATCATTTATTACAGGGAATCCACCAGCAGGATAATCATCATCTTTAAGTGTTATCTTTTTAATTCCATAATCCTTTTTCATATCTTTCTTATCCCAAAGCTTAGTATACCCATCAGCCTTACTTTTCTTTTCAGTAGTTATTCCAAACCCTTCTTCTCTTTCAAGAAAGAATGAAGAACAACTTGCAATAATTGCAACTAAAGCTAAAATAAAGAATAAAAGTGTTGCGAAAAGATAATCAGGTCCAAAAGCAGGAAAAGGATTTAATCCCCAAAAAGAATTATCTTGTGAAATACTTTTTAAATTTAGTACTGCGATTGCTACAAGATACAATAAAAGAAGACAAAATATTAAAAAAATTAAAATATCTTTTAAATCTCCTCTAAATTTAAGTTTCATTTCACACCTCTATCACTTATTATACTATAGTTTGTATTATAAAGCATTATTTTTTTTATTTTTTGTTGCTATTAATACTATAAATACTGCAGCCAAAACAACAATAACTACAACTAAGACATTAAAAGCTATTCCATTACTTTTTTCTTTCTTATTTGGGTTTTCATAAGTAATGTATATTTTATCTAAATTACTATTTTCAGATAACTCCCATATTAAATTATCACCCTCTATTGAAGTTGCATTACTATCAATAATTTTGTATGGAAATGATACATTTATTTTTAAATTTTCAACATGTGGTGGAATTGAATCAGATCCATAAATATTATATTTAAAACCTTCATTGAAATTTAGCGATAATGTACATTCATCATCATTTTCATCTATTCCCATATCACCCACATATTTTTTAATGTATTCATCATTTATATATTTTTCATAGCTATTATATGTTCCCTTAAGAGTGATTTGATATTTAGCAATTTCTTCAAAGAATTCATCTTTTATGTTAACAGTGTGCACTCTAGATGATAATAACTTATTCCAATCATCAGTTTCATTTTCAGTAAATTTTTCAACTAATTCTTCAAAATATAAATTATCATAAACAAATCCATTGGAATTAAATGAAACACTATAATTCATAGTACAACCAGTTAAAATAAAGAATAAACTTATAAGAATAATTATTTTTTTCATTTACACTCCTATTTATAATTTGATTTACACTCTGCTTCGGACATTACTGGTGGATACCATCTAGAATATCCTGCAATTCTATATGTATTATTATCAACAACTAAAGCAGGCTTATCATAACTACCAGTTGCCTTTTTAGAATTACGAGAATTAGATTCAAAAATCATTTGCTGTCCTTGATCATTATAACCCATAAATATTCCAATATGTCCAACTTGCATCCATCTTTCAGGATTTGTTCTTTCGAATATTATATCACCTATATGTAATGAACTAGTACTAGCACAATTACATCTCCCATAATATTTAAACATATAAGTTGAAGAACTCATTGTTCCTGGTGTTGATATACCAAGCTCAGCAGCAGCAATCCTAATTGCTTTTCTAACAAAAGACGAACAATCTCCAACAGTTGTACCAGCAAGTCTATAAGCAACTTCCAATAATTTATTATTCCATTTAGGATCATAATTATCATTATAATTCACACATAGCGCTCCACTTGTGCTGCTTCCAGTGCTACTATCATTAACATGTGGCCAATCATAACTAGATCTTTCCTCAGTACCAGCAATTTGAACACAATCAAATACAGTTGATCCTGTATAAGTTTCTGAAAGAATCTCATCTACTGTTTTTCCCTGTTTTGCTTTTTCTTTCCAAATAAGCTGTCTACTAGCCGTATATGCACCATTAAATCCAGAAGTCGTAGAATCTTCAGATATAACTCTTCCGGCTTCATTTATTATTTCTTCACCAAAGCTACTAGAATTATTTGTAGCTACTATATATCTATAAGCATCTTCAAATAATTTAGAATATCTTTCTACTTGTGAACTTGATAAAGGACAATGCCAATATCCCGTTGCAGTAACTCCATTTATTGTACATGTTGCCGTAGTAGATGCATTTTTAATTACTCCAGGATATGTTGCTTTCAAAATAGATCCATCTTCTCTAACTATACCACCCTCATCACTTCTAGAACATCCAAGATAAATATCACACCAGTTTTGATCACATGATCCACTATACATTTCAAATGCATTACTATGTTCATAATTGCTTCTTCTTCCTAAAGTATAACTAATAGCGGCAACCATTTGAGTTTTAACATATTCATCTAATGCAGTATCTTCAACATAACCTATCTCACCTAATGTAACACCTAATATATATTCTTTAAATGACCTTGTAGCCATATATTTTCCTTCACAATCTGAGATTATTACTTCAAATTTTCCAACTCCATCTTCTTGAGTTTTATCACAATATGCTTTAACATCTAATGATACACCTTTTTCATATTCATTAGGTTCTTCATCAGTTTGTAGAATTTCATTAAATTCATCTTTTCTTTCTAATATGCTTTGAACTATTACTTCAATTTTTTTAGGTGTGGTAATATCATTATATTCAAATCCCTCTAATCCTTCATCACTTGCTTTTTTAAACCCAGGGAATTCTATATATGCATACCCATACTTATATTCAAATGTAAATGTAATACTTTTAGCTGATCCACCTTCATTAATACTATTATCAGTATATTTTCTTGTTGAACTAACCATTTTATCTTTAGTAACTGTATACAACTCTTCTTCTTGTATTTTTTGAGAATATTCAAAATTAGAAACTGTTGAAGTATGCTGTCTATTTATAAAATAATTATTCGCATCACTTACTATTTTGTCTTTTTCATTCTTTTCAACTTTGTCAACTCCATATTCAGACAATATCTCTGACTCAGACATTGTCCCATTACAAGGTTCACTAGAATTTATCCATGAATTATTCATATTAGTGTCATATACCCATCCACTACCATACATAGTTGATAAATCATAATTATAAGTTCCACCATAAAAGATAGAATCTCCACGTTCGATAATAGGACCATAAAGAGTATGGTTCTTGCCTTGACTGCCGATATAACCCGCAACACCAAAGTCATTTATTTGCCCAGTATTACCATTATTAAACCTAATAAACAATTCCCATTTTTCCTTACTATTGTAAAAGAAGATATGTTCCTTATAAACACATTGTCCAACTAAAACAGGAGCTTTAATTACTATATTCTTTCTACCCGATAGTATTAATGAAGCAAGACTACTAGGTGTATATCTATTATAGGCCAATATATCATTCATTGAGAACCCATATGTACCAACCATCGGATAAAACTCTTTTTCTAATGCTTTAATTATTTCATCAATCTTTTCAGATCTTTTCATCGAACTACTAAAACTAAAATCTGATAAAGTAGTTTGAATCGTGTAATTTTTATTATTATTTATATCAAGTTTAGGTTGTTTTTTAAATCTCCAATATGGCCAAACCTCTTCAAATATTAAACTTCTAACAATTCTATCAATATCTTCTTTTTTTAGTTTCGCATCATCTCCACCTTTCAAAATATTTAAAAGTAATTCATAATGTTCAGAAGCAGACACAAATTCTACATCTTCAGGATTCTCGTAAGAACCATAAGATGCCTGTTGATCGTAACCATAAAAGATAGTTGCAATAATTAAACTCTCATCAATATTAAGACCATACTTTTTATACCTAGTTTCATAGCCATTCGTACTTCCCCAAATATAATTAAGTAATCTACATGGGTTCCCAGCAAAATTGCCTGTCCATTCGGTTAATAAATTATTAAACCATGATATTAGTGTTCCTTCATTACATGTATTATCTTCAGCCAATATAGTGGTAATTCCTTTTGCTACATGTCCTTCTTCTCCTGGATATTCATAATCAGTCATACCAATATCTTCGCCATCTTCTTCATTAACAAAATATTTTTCTTTTGTCCATAAGCCACCATCTTCATCTTCATTGTAGCCATCGCCTGTAGCACTTTTCCCTTCACTAATTCCAAAAAATGATGTTATAGTTGTCATAAAACTATCCCATACGAAATTAAGATATGATATTAAAATCATTATAGCCAAAATACCTATAAGAGCCCCAACAGCAATCGCAATTATTTTTATTTTTAAAAGTAATAATTTTTTATCTATACCATTTTTAGATAAGACCCCATCTAATATCGAACCCGAATCTTTTGCCTTATCATCATTTGACTTATCATCATTTTTCCCGTTTTTTGATTTTGCCTCACCTTTACCGCCTTCACCATTTTCATCTTTTTTTTCTAATCCGTCTTTTTTTTCTAACCCATTTGAACCATTATTTGCATTTGAACTTTTAGGGTCATTATTTAGCCCATTCGTTTCAGGATTTGGTTTTTTTAAAGCTGCTGGAACATCCCCAGCATTAGTAGCACCACCCATTCCACTTGCCATAGATGCACCTTTACCTATTGCATCACTAGCACCACTCTCACTTAATTTATTAGAAGCATTTTGAACTTTATTACCTAACGGAATTCTTTTATTGACATCATTCATTATTTTCCCAGCGGTTTGAGATACTTTACCGCCAGTTAATTTATCAGCAGCCTTTACAGCACCGCCAGCAGCCATAGCAACAGGAACTTTAGTAGCAATAGCCACATCTGCAGCATTACTAATATTTTTCGCATTGTTCTGTACATTTCTTTCATCTTGAGATTGGCTATTATTAGAATCCATATTGCTTCACCACCTTACTATCTATACTGAAATCATTATAGCATATATTTAAGTAAAAAAAAACTTCAAAATGAAGTTTTATAATCCACCACCACTACCAAATGATTCTAATTCTTGTTGAGTTGCAATTACATTTATTCTCATACGCCTACTTCCACAAGAGAATAATGCTTGTCCCTGACTATATCTTTTAATTGAATCTTTCTCTTGATCAGTTAAATCTATCAACCTTGCTAAATCATCAACAGCTTGTTTTTTAAGACCCATTACTAAATAATATGAAGCGTTATCAAATATAGCTTTACCATGAATTAATACATTTGGTGCTGCAAAGTCTGTTGGTTGTTGAGTAATTATTATCGTACCAGTATTATATTTACGACTACGTCTTTGAATACGGGCAAGGAACTCTGCACCTAATGTATTTTGATCCGCAAGTAACATATGCGCTTCATCAACCATTAATATTGTATTAATTTCCCTATCTAATGCAAGTCCCCAAGCATATTTAAGTATATTGAAGAATAATGCATTTCTAATATTAGAGTCAGCATTCATTATCTCTCTAATATTAAATACTATAAAATCTGCCGTTGTATCAATAGTTGTTTTACCAGTAAAATAATATCTTAATTCTTTAACAAGTGGTCTAACTTTGATTTCAAGTTTTTCCATTATATCTCTTTCATGAGTATGCTCTGTCATTGATAAAAGTCTTCCTTTTATAGTTGCATAAACATCATCAAAAGTAGGATAATCATGTTTACCAATTGTTGCAAAATTAGTATTATAATCAATTTTATATCTTCTATATGTATCTTGAACAACTTCACTAAACATTGTAAGAACATCTTCTTCTATATCCGGAGAATAATATTTCATAAATGCTTTTAGTGTTTGAAGAGTTCTTGTAAGTATTGCATACCCAAGTCCTTCCTTCATTTCATCTTCATCAGCATCTAAAACTACTTCCAAAGGATTTATCATACCAAAGTCTCCACCACGACCTAAATCTATGAAATCTCCTCCATATAATTTAGTCATATCTCCAAGTTCACCTTCAGGATCAATTGCAATTATTTTATGACCATTTCTAATGTTAGTTCTAAGTA
>CAYVZW010000031.1:0-10186 GCA_964456325.1 uncultured Clostridium sp.
GATACTCTCCATTTTTGCATCTTTTTCTTGAATTTCTTTTTGTTTTGCCAATAAATTTTTATCTTTAGAGTCTAAGTTTTTTTCTCTTTCAGTTAATAACTCGTCTCTTTTGTCTAAACTTTTTTCTCTATTATCAATTCTTTGATTAAGATCGTTAAGTTCGCGTTTCTTTTCCTTAATTTCTTGATCAGTTTGATTTTTAAGTTTATAACTTTCTTCCTTTAATTCAAGAGCTCCATCTCTTTTAACTCTTTCAGCTTCTTTTTTGGCGTCTTGAATTAATTTATCAGCGTCTTTTTGTGCTTTACTTACTTTCATCTTATTAATCATAATCATGATGAAAGCACCCACAAATAATCCAACTATAACAAGCAAAATGGAGATCATTACGTCATTCATAATTTTCCTCCATTACTTTTCTTTCTAGAAGTTTAATACTTCTATATATATTGTAAAGTTTTATAGGCATTTTGTCAATCTTAATTTCACTCAAATATACAACGTGTTATTTCCTATGTTTCTTTCTTTTCTTCTTTTTTAATAATAGAATTAATACAATAAATAGCATTAATCCAAGAATATAAAACTTATAATCCCACAATAATAACCATATACTAAATGTAAGTGTTTCATTATACATTAAATCAAAACTATTAAGTTCTTCACCTTCATACATTATTTTTATATTACCTAGTTTAGTTCCTTCTTTGGTAAAATATGATACTTCTTCTAATCCATCATAATCATAAACTAAGTCTTTTTTATCAAATGTTTTTTTTAAATACGATTCTTCTGTAACATTGGAATGAATCCCTATTTCTTTTTCTTTAGCATATTTAGTTTTTAAAGTGACAACTATATCATATGTATCAACAATATTCTTATATTCATATGTATCACTAAAATATTTATATGTTTTTACTGCATCTTTAATTTGTGGAGAATTTTTATCATTGAATGCATTTAATGTAACAAGTAAATAATCTACCCCATCAATAGTTGCGGTACTTGCTAAACAATAACCCGCTTTTGCAATATATCCAGTTTTAGAACCTGTTATATACGATATATCACTATTATTTGAATTATATCTTTCTATAGTACTTTTCATTTTAATATTATTAGTTGATGTGTAAGTATTTGTATTAAACACTTCTTTAAATTTTTTGTTTTTTAAAGCATATATTAATATTTGAGCAACATCATATGCTGAACTATAATGGTTTGTATCATATAATCCAACTACATTTTCAAAATGAGTGTTTTCTAGTCCTAACTCTTTTGCTTTTTCATTCATTGCTTCTACATGTTTAGTAAGTGATCCACTTGCACTAATAGCAAGTGCATTAACAGCATCTGCTCCACTTGCAAGAATTGCTCCATATAATAAATCATTATATGTAACTTTATCTCCAACTTTAAATCCAACAGTAACTACATCTGATGCTATACCATTTAGCATTTCTTTGGTTATAGTGACTTTTTCATCATAATCATCTATATTTTCTATTGCCACTATTACTGTCATTATCTTAGTAAGACTGGCTATATTTGTTTTAGTATTTTCATCTTTCTGCATTAGTACACTATTATCATTCATATTATACAAAATATATTTTTCACTTATTAAATCTACTTCAGATGCATTTACATGAACAACAAAAAATATAAATACCAATAATATACTAATCAGTTTTTTTTGCATATTTTTTCTTTTCTTTCATCATAAATTCAGATATAACTGTTTCTATTTCTAAAGCAGCAGAGGGATCTAAATTAGAAATGTATACATTTTCTTTTACTGTATCTATTTCTATATTAGACCATATTAATCCTTTAGATACTTTTAAATCATTATACATATCAGGCGTAATTGTTGTAAAAAAGTAACCCCACAATACCCTTTTTTGTCCAATAATTATTCTTTTATTTGTAAGTGCAATAACACATGAATTAATTACCATTAATGAGCTGGTATTGTCTTGTCCACAAAATGCATAAATTACCTCTTCATTGGGATTTAAATGCTTCTCAATAACTGAAGCATGCTTTTTAATCCTAAATGCTACAGTTAATGGATACTTATCTTTATTCTTTTTTACTAAATTATATATATTTGCCATATCTTCTCCTTATATATTTTTCCTTATTTCAACTATCAATTTAATTATTTCATTTTCATTACCGGAATTAATATAATGTGTTATTATTTTTCCATCATTTATTGACTCAATACTTAATGTTAATGAATCAATATCTATATAATCATTATACTCTTTATTGCTTGAAATTACTCTATTAATAATATCTTTATAATTATTCATTTCTTCACTTGTACATTTAATTTTCTTTTTATTACATTTAATAATATTTTCATCCATTAAAAAGGTTATTTGAATCATTTCTGTAAAAGAATAATACTTAATATTTATAATATTCTCATTCATTAGTACCTCCAATTACATAAGACAATATTAATTTCATTGAATTAATAACATAGTCTTTATTATTTTTCATTATCTCACAAATTACTTCTTTTGTATCAGATTTTATTCTATTTTCTAGTTCTTTATTTAATAGATAATTATCATAAACAAGTACTTTCAACTTTAGTTCAGACATAAAACTTATTGTAATATCTTCATTTAATATTGGATTATCTTCACTATATATTTTCTTAATAAAAATTGTTGTTACATATTTTATTTTTTCTTTTGAATTGTCATGAGTATTATAGTATTCATTTATAATATCAAAGTATTTGTATAGTACTTTCTTATAACTATTACATAGTTCATTATTAGAACCCTTTAAATTATTTATTAAGTAATCAGTTATTAATGATTCTAATATTTCCTTATTAAAAGGTATTTTATAATTATTAAAAATAGTTAATAATCGTTTAATTAATCTCACTTTAAAACCATTAATTAAGAATTTATTATTCTTAATTAATTCTAAACAATTATTATCTATGCTATTAGTCAAATTAATTATTTCTTCTTCCATACATATAATTATAACAAATTATTAAATAATAGTGTAATATTTACATTTATTTGATATTAAGTTTACTATTTAACCAGTTTAATATAATCATTCAATGTTGTTGTTCTTGATATTCTTACTCTAGGTAATTTATATTTATTACTGCCTTTTTTAACTCTTCCATTATTTATAGTGAATGCCATTTTAATTCCGTTTTCTTTTAATGCTTTTATTAAGTTATCATTATAATGACCAAACGGATATGCATATGCATTATTATGACCTGTTGCTTCTATAGATAATTTGGTATCATTTGAAACAAAATCATATGTTGCACACATTGCAGCTCCATCCCACGAACCTTTACAGCTTCTCATATGTAATGAGTTAGAATGTGATTCAAAGTCTACATACTCTGAATTCTCATAATCTCGCCATCCTGCTCTATCAGTAACAACAAATGAAGTTATTGGTATTTTATATTCTTCACATATAGGTAAAGCAATTCTAAAAAAAGATTCATTGCCATCATCATCTGTTAAAATAATGCTTTTTTCAGGTAAGTCGATTTTACTATCTATATAACTTTCTAGTTCTTCCCATGTTGGAAAATAGAAATTATTATCTTTTAAATATTTAATTTGTTTAGTAAATTCAGACTTGGAAATATAATTATGATTATTGTTATTTCCATATGTTTCTTTTGATTCATCATAAAACCAATGATACATTAGAACTGGAATACCCTTAGTATTTTTATTTTGCACATTTATTGTTGTATTAAGAATTGTCTCATTTGAAGAAGAATCTTCTACTATATATTTTATACCATAAAGACCTATAGTATTAGTGTCAATACTTCCTTCAATTTTGACCTTATTCGTAACATCTCCATCATAATTATCTATTGCTTTAATATTATTTATATCTATACTTTGTCCTTTGATTAAATATGAATTCTTGTTTCTATTTATTTCTATTTTGGGAGCCGTTAAATCTTTAACAAATACTTTTCTTACTTCTTTCGACTCATTTGACGATGTATCTTTTGCAATATATGTTACTTCATATTCGCCAAGTACTTTTGTATTTATATCGTTATTTACAATTACTTTATCAGTAATATCTCCATCATAATTATCATTACATTTATATCCTAATTCTTTATATTCACCTTCATAATCTATTGTTATTTCTTTTTCGCCTTCAATATTAAGTATAGGTTTCTCTTCGTCTACTACTTTTACAAGTCTTCTAACTTTCTTAATAGTTTTTCCATCATATTTTAATTTATATACAATATTATAATAACCTAATTTATGAATGTTTATGTCATTTTCAACATCTATGTTTTTAACTTGTTTTCCTCTATATTTAGCTTTTATTCCTGGATCTTTATATTCTTCATTAACTTCTGTTTTATTATCATTTAAATCTATAATAGTATAATGCACTACGAAAAGATAATCATATAATCCATACAATACTATAAAACAAATAATAATTATGATTATACTTACTACCTTTTTCACTTCTTACCTCTATCACAATTTTATCACATTTTGCAAATAAATCAATTAAAAAGGGCTTAGCCCTATTTAAGTTTTTCAATCATTTTATTTTTAGCATCAAGTGGGTTTGCTTTTCCTTTTGATTTTTTCATAACTTGCCCTACTAAATAATCTAACATATTTGTTCTTCCATTATGATAATCTTCTACTACTTTAGCATTCTCATTTATTACTTCACTTACTAGATTATTAATAAGTGATGAGTCTTCTATAACTTCCATTTCATATTTTTTAACTATTTCTTTAGGTGATAATTTTTCTTCAAGCATAAGGCTAAATACTTTTTTAGCTTGATCACTTGATATCTTTTTATCTTCCACTAATAATACTAATTCACTAATATGATTAGGTCTTATAAATACTTCATCAATTGACATATTTTCTTTATTAATTTCTCCTAACAATCTTGTTGTAATAAAGTTACATGCAAGTTTTGGATTACATCCATCTTTAATAGATTTTTCAAAGTAATCTGATACTTTTTTATCTTTAATTAAAACAGAAGCATCATATTCACTCAAATTATATTCATTAATATACTTATTTTTTCTCTCTGGTGCTAAAACTGGAATAGACTCTTTAATATTTTCAATTAATTCATTAGATATTTTAAATCTAGGAATATTTGGCTCAGTAAAATATTTATAATCTATTGCATCTACTTTACTTCTCATACGAATAGTAGTGCCACTTGGTTCATCAAATCTTCTTGTTTCTTGTACTACTTCATCATAATGTCCAGATGATTTGAGTTCACTTTGTCTTTTAATTTCATAATTAATTGTATCTACTATATTAGCAAAACTATTAACATTTTTAACTTCTACTTTAGTTCCGAGTATTTTACTATCTTCCTCCATTATTGAAACATTCACATCAGCCCTGATTTGTCCCTTTTTAGTATCACATTCTGATATATCAGTATACTGATAAATATCTCTTATAGTTTCTAAGAAAGCTATTGCTTCTTCTGTACTATATAAGCATGGCTCAGTTACAAGTTCTAAAAGAGGTACTCCCGCCCTATTATAGTCAATTGTTGAAGTATTATAGTAATGATCTAAACTAGCTGCATCTTCTTCTAAATGTATGTCATGAATTAATACTTCTTTTTGATTACCTTTAACATCAATTGTAATTTTACCATTGATTCCAACTGGATTAAAGAATTGAGTTAATTGGTAACCTTTAGGCAAATCTGGATAAAAATAATTTTTCCTATCAAACTGCATATATTCTGGAGTTTTACATCCTAATATAATAGACATCATTAGTGCTTTTTTTACACACTCCATATTAACTACTGGAAGTGTTCCAGGGAAAGCCATATCTATTGGTGCTACATATGAATTTGATTTTTTAGAGTAACCATTTTTAGCATTTGAAAATACTTTAGTATTTGATTTCATTTCACAGTGGAACTCAAGTCCAATGACTGTTTTATATTTCATACTATTTCACTTCCTTTGCTACTTGATTTTTATAATTCATATTACTTTCTAAATTATATGCAATATTTAGAATATTCTCATCATCTTTTACTTTACCTGTTAGGTTAACTCCAACTGGAAGCGAATCAATAAATCCATTAGGAATAGTAATTGATGGATAACCACCAAAGTTTGCTATTTGAAGATGTTCTTCTAAAAGATTAACATCATCAGATAATTCATTTTTATCATCATCTAAATACTTAGCAACTCCGCTACCTACAGGCATAATTAATGCATCATATAGATTGAATAGTTCATTCATTTTATCAACTATTAATTTTCTAACTCTTTTAGCATTTAAGAAATATTTTTCTTGATTCTCACTCTGTAAAACATAAGAGCCAATTACAAATCTTCTTTTAATAAGAGGACTGAATCCTTTTGTTCTATGATTCTTCATCATTTCAAAAACATTATCGCCTTCACCACGAGGTCCAAATATTATTCCAGTTAAATTAGACATATTTGATGTAGCTTCTGCACATGAAATAACTACATATATTGCAGGTAATGCATTTAAAAGAGTTTTATCTATACTTATTTCTTCAACACTCATATCTAAACTTTTACATAACTCTAATGTTTTATTAAAGTTATCTATATGACTTATTAATTCTTTAGAAGGATTCTTATAATTCTTAATATCACATATTTCTTTTATATAAAATAATTTCTTTTCTTTAACACTTCTTCCAAGTGAATCAAGTAAATGAATGTTACTTGAATCCCATGATGTCATGTCTTTTGAATCAATTCCTTTCATCGCATCGGTTACTATTGCTGCATCTTCAACACTTCTTGTTAAACATCCAACTGTATCAAGTGAACATGCAAATGGAAAAAGTCCATATCTAGATACCATTCCATATGTTGGTTTGTATCCAACTATTCCACAATATGCCGCTGGTTTACGAATAGAGTCTCCAGTGTCACTACCTAAAGCAAAAGGATAAACACCGCTTGCTACTGAAGAAGCACTTCCTGCACTACTTCCAGCACACATTCTTTTATTATCCCAAGGATTATGCACACTTCCAGTGTGACAAGTCGTTCCAGTTCCACCCATTCCAAATTCATCTAATGCAGTTTTAACTACACCAACACATCCAGAATCTTTTAATTTTTTAACAACAGTTGCATCAAAGAATGGAATATAATCTTTTAATGTATTTGAACTACCAGTAGTAAGTATACCTTTAGTTGAAAAATTATCTTTTATTCCATATGGTATTCCAGATAATAAATTATCATTTACTTCACTACCTTTTGCATCAATAAATGTTACAAATGCATTTGTGCTTTTTTCTATTTCATGACATTTTTTTAAAGATTCTTTTACCAGTTCATCACTTGTATACTTCTTATTAATTAAATCATTATGCAAGTCTTTTATATTTTTACTTGTATCTATCATTATCCCACCACCTTTGGTACTTCTATTTCTCTTCCTTCATACGCATCACAGTTTGAAAGCAATGTTTCAATAGGTATTTCTTCTCCTATATCTTCATCACTTCTTAAATCAGTTAATACCATATCAAAAGGATAACTAAGTACTTCTACTTCACTTATATTTGGTATTTTATTAATTAAATCCATATTCTTTTCAATGACATCAAACTCACTCATTATCATATTTTCTTCTTCAGGTGTAAGACCAATTAATAATTTATCCGCATAGTTATCAATCATTTTTTTTGTAAAATTACTCATTTACTTCCTCCTTTATTTTAATTCCTAATTCATCTAATTGTCTTTTAGTAAGACTACTAGGAGAACCCATCATTAAATCCATTCCACTTGTACTAGTAGGAAAAGCTTGCACTTCTCTTAAGTTATTTTCATCTTTTATTAACATTAACATTCTATCTATTCCAATAGCCATTCCTCCATGAGGTGGACATCCATATTTAAATGCTGTGAATAGACTTTGAAATCTTGACTCAACTTCTTCTTTTGTATATCCAACTAATTCAAAGTTTTTCATAAGTAAATTTAAATTAGTATTTCTAATCGCTCCACTTGCCATTTCGTTGCCATTGCACACAAAATCATATTGAAATGCACTTATATTTAATAAGTTATCTTTATTATAGTCTATTTTAGTATCTTTTGGCAAACTAAATGGATTGTGACAAAAATCTATTTTTTTATTAACTTCATCATACTCAAACATAGGAAAATCTTTTATAATACATAATTCTAATTTATTATTATCTATCAGTGATAGTTTATTTCCTAAATAAGTCCTAATACTACCTGAAAACTTTTGGCATACTTTTAATGATTTATTAGCTATAAAAAATACTACAGAATTATCTTTCATATTTAGATTCTTTATTAAATCATCTCTTTCTTTATTTGTTAGAAATTTATCAATAGGTCCTTTAAATTCATTATTTAAAAGTGTTAAATATCCTATACCAGGCATTCCAATACTAGAAGCATAATCAACTATTTCATTAAACCATGAGTTAGGTTTATCACCTATATCATCTACTTTAATTGCTTTAACAATTGTGTTTGAGAAAGGTTTAAATGTTGTATCCTTTAATAATAAAGATACATCATCAATTATAAGAGGATTTCTTAAATCAGGTTTATCTGTCCCGTATGTGTTCATTGAATCATTATAAGTAATTCTTTTAAATGGAACATTGCTTATTTCTTTATCAGAGAATTTTTTAAATGTATTATAGAATATTTTTTCACCTAAATCTAATACATCATCTTCGTTAACAAAACTCATTTCAAGATCTAATTGATAAAATTCAAGAGTTCTGTCAGCCCTAGAATCTTCATCTCTAAAACACGGAGCAACCTGAAAATACTTAGATATTCCCCCTACCATAAGTAGTTCTTTATAAATTTGTGGTGCTTGTGGAAGAGCATAAAACTTTCCATTAAATTTTCTTGAAGGAACAACAAAATCTCTAGCACCTTCAGGACTAGATGCTGTTAGAATTGGAGTTTGTACTTCAGTAAACCCTTCGTCATGCATTTCATTTCTTATAAAATGTAATAATTCACTTCTAAGAAGAATATTATCTTTTACTTTATCATTACGCATATCTAAATATCTATATTTAAGTCTTACTTCTTCATTTATTGTTTTACTTGATATTATTTCAAATGGTAATACATGTAAAGAAGAAGATAGTATTTCTAAAGATTCTACTAATAATTCAATATCACCACTTTTAATTTTTGCATTGTATGTTTCTTTGCTTCTTTTTCTAATTTTACCAGTTAATTTGACAACTGATTCACGTGCAATACCTTTAAACATATCATCATCATTTGATACAGTTTGTAATACTCCGGAAGTATCTCTTAAATCAAGAAACAATACTCCACCATGATCTCTTATACCTTGAACCCATCCACTTACAACTATATATTGATCTATATAAGATGAATCTAAGTCACAAATGAATATAGTTCTATATTCATTTTTTTTCACAAGTTCCTCCTAGTAATCACAATTATTTGGTGTTCTTGGGAATGGAATAACATCCCTTATATTTTCTACACCTGTCATATACATTACTAATCTTTCAAATCCCATTCCAAAACCAGAGTGATAACAACCACCAAATCTTCTTAAATTTAAGAACCATTCTATACTAGTTCTATCTACTCCAAGTTCATTTACTCTATTTATTAGTTTATCGTAATTATCTTCTCTTTGACTACCACCCATAAGTTCTCCAGCAATAGGCACTTCAAGATCTACAGCAGCAACAGTTTTCCCATCTTCATTTGCTTTCATATACCATGCTTTAATATCTTTAGGCCAATTATATATAAATACTGGTCCGTCAAAATGTTCAGTTATATATCTTTCATGTTCTTTAGCAATATCTCCTTCGTAATCAGGTTTAAATTCCCATTTAACTTTAGAACTTATTAGTATATCAATTGCTTCTTTATGTGTAATTCTTTTAAATTCACTATTTAATATTTTTTCAAGTTTAGATACTAATCCTTTTTCAACAAATTTATCAAAGAACTCTAATTCTACTTTGCATTTATCCATTACATATTTAACAATGAACTTAAGCATATCTTCTTCTATATCCATTATTCCATTTAAATCACAAAATGCAACTTCTGGCTCAATCATCCAAAATT
>CAYVZW010000031.1:10196-11410 GCA_964456325.1 uncultured Clostridium sp.
CATGAGTTTTAGTATTAGAATTTTCTGTTCTCATAGTTGGTCCAAAAGTATATATTTTTTTATATGCCATTGCAAAAGCTTCTCCATGAAGTTGTCCGCTTCCTGTTATAAATGTTGGCTTACCAAATAAATCTTTTTTAAAATCAACTTTTCCTTTAGCATCAAGTGGTAGCTTATTCATATCAAGTGTAGTTACTTTAAACATTTGGTCAGACCCTTCGCAATCAGCTCCGGTTATAATTGGACTATGTAAATAAATGTAATTATTACTTTGAAAATATTCATGTATTGCCATTGCACAAACACTTCTAACTCTAAATACAGCACTATACAAATTAGTTCTTGGTCTTAAGTATGCAAGTTCTCTTAAAAACTCATTAGTGTGTCTTTTTGGTTGTATTGGATAATCTTCCGGACTATCTCCAAGCACTTCAATACTTGATACTTTTAATTCATGGCTTTGTCCACTGCCTTCGCTCTTAACTATTTTACCAGTTACTTTAATTGCAGAGCCAACTCTTATTTTAGAAATCACATCAAAACTATCAAGTTTATTATCATAAACTAATTGTAAGTTTTTGAAATATGTTCCATCATTAAAATCAATAAACCCATAGTTAGATTGATCTCTATTATTTCTTACCCATCCTTCTAGAGTAACCTCTTTTTCTTCAAAGCTTTCTATTTTCTTAAATAAATCTTTTACATCCATTTCATTCATCTCCTTATTCTTTAAACAAAAAGGATAGTACATTGGAGTCATAAGACGGTACCATCCATTTATTTTCTTTATTTTTATAACGGTTTCCCGAAGGTATCTACTTGTTTTCAATACCTCACTCAGTGGTGTTATTCATATAAACTATTTATTAGTTCTCACCTACCACTAACTCTCTTAAAAACTCACTTATATTACTTCTCCACATCAAAGATTTATGTATTCATTATACAATATTTAAATATAAAGTCAAGAAAATTAAGAAAACAACCATTATAGAAATGAAAATTTCAAAAAAACCACTTAATTGTTAGAGGTCAATTTTTATAACGTATTGATTTCTTCAATAGTTAACCCGGTAGTCTTTTGTATTTCTTTTGCGCTAATGCCCACATTCTTTAATGATGCTGCTGTTCTTCTGACTTCTAAAGCAAACTTTAATTCTTTAGATGCAAGTTCTTTCTTTCCTTCATCAAGTTCTTTCTTTCCTTCATCA
>CAYVZW010000032.1:0-10916 GCA_964456325.1 uncultured Clostridium sp.
TTGTAGATACTGGTCTAAATACAATGACAGGTGGAAGAATTAAAAGAATAAAAGAATATATAGATGAAGACACATTCTTATTAACTTATGGAGATGGACTTTGTGATGTTAATATTAAAGAAGTGATAAAGTTTCATAAAAAGAATAAAAAGCTTGCAACAATAACTGCTATTCAACCTATTGAGAAATTTGGAGTATTAGGTATTGAAGGAAATAAAGTATATAATTTCAAAGAAAAACCTGATAATGCTGGTGGATGGGTAAATGGAGGATACATGGTTCTTAATACTAAAGTATTAGACTATATAGATGGAGATGATACTGCTTTTGAAAAAAAGCCTCTTGAAACACTTGCAAAAGAAGGCAATCTTATAGCGTATAAATATGAAGGGTTTTGGCAATGCATGGATACTTTAAAAGATAAAAAAATCTTAGAAAGTATGATTAAGGATGGTAATACTCCTTGGATCAAAAGGTGAACTAATGAATAAAAGTTTCTATAGCAATAAAAAAGTTTTTGTAACTGGACATACAGGATTTAAAGGGAGTTATTTATGTAAAATGCTATTGATGTGTGGTTCTACTGTAGAAGGGTATGGCTTAGAACCTAATACAAACCCTAGTCTATTTAACTTAATGAATTTAGATAAACAAATGACATCAATTATTGGAGATATAAGAGATTATAATAAATTATACAAAGAAATGAAAAAATTTTCTCCAGATATAGTTATTCATTTAGCAGCACAGCCCCTTGTAAGAGAATCCTATATTAATCCAAGATATACATATGATACTAATGTTATGGGAACTGTTAATGTATTAGAATGCATTAGAAATCTTACATCAGTAAAAAGTGTTGTAATCATAACAACAGATAAAGTATATAAAGATAAAGATTCAATATATGGTTATAGGGAAATAGATGAATTAGGTGGATATGATCCATATTCTAATAGTAAATCATGTGTTGAGCTTGTTTATAGTGGATACTATAAATCATTCTTTAAAGATGATGATACAATAAGCGTAAGTACAGCGAGAGCTGGAAATGTTTTAGGTGGTGGAGACTTTGCAAAAGATAGAATTATGACTGATATAGTTTCTAATTACTTAAGAGGTGGAGATATAGTTATAAGAAATCCAAAAGCTATAAGACCATATCAATATGTTTTAGATGCATTAAATGGATATCTTACTTTAGTAGAAAAACAATACGAGAATAAATCAATAGAAGGAGCATACAATTTTGGCCCTAAAGAAGAATTAATTATTGATAATGAGTTATTAGTTAATACTTTTTGTAAAGAAGTTAAGAATAAAATAAAATGGACTACACTTGAAAATAATAACGGACCACATGAAAGTAATATATTAGTTCTAGATTCAACTAAATCAAAAAAGGTTTTAGGATGGTCTACTAAATATAATATAGAACTTGTTATTAAGAAAATAATAGAATGGACAAATGCTTATAAAAATAACAAAGATATAAATAAAGTTGTAGAAAAACAAATTGATGAATTTATGAGGATAAAATGAATAAAAAGGATAAGATATTAGAATTAGTCAAAGAATATTATAAAGAAACTTTTTCAAAAAAAGAATATAATGATGGTGATAAAATCAATTATGCAGGAAGAGTTTTTGATGAAGAAGAAATGTTAAATTTAATAGATAGTTCTCTAGAGTTTTGGCTTACTAATGGAAGATATACAAAAGAGTTTGAGCAAGAGTTTGCAAGACATTTAAATGTTAAATATGTTTCATTGGTTAACTCTGGAAGCAGTGCTAATCTAGCTGCATTTATGGCATTAACTAGCCCACTTTTAAAAACTAGAAGAATAAAGAGAAAAGATGAAGTTATAACAGTTGCGGCAGGATTCCCAACAACTATTTCTCCAATATTGGATTATGGAGCTGTACCTGTTTTTGTAGATGTAACAGTACCAGGTTATAATATAGATGTTAAACATTTAGAAGAAGCTTTTTCAAAAAAAACTAAAGCTGTAATGATAGCGCATACATTAGGTAATCCATTTAATATTAAAGCTGTTAAAGAATTCTGCGATAAGCATAATCTTTGGCTTATAGAAGATAATTGTGATGCTTTAGGAAGTATGTATAATTTAGATGGAGAATATAAATACACAGGTACTTTTGGAGATATTGGCACATCTAGTTTCTATCCACCTCATCATATAACAATGGGTGAAGGCGGCGCTGTTTATACAAACAATCCTTTATTACATAAAATAATTCGTTCATTTAGAGATTGGGGACGTGATTGTATTTGTGAAAGTGGTCAAGACAATAGATGTGGTCATAGATTTGACAAACAATATGGTGACTTACCATTTGGATATGATCATAAATATGTATATTCACACTTTGGATATAATTTGAAAGCAACTGACTTACAAGCATCAATTGGATGTGCTCAATTAAAAAAATTAGATAGTTTTACTCACAAGAGAATAGATAACTATAATCTACTAATGAATGAACTATTGAAGTATAAAGTAGATAAATATTTAATTCTTCCAGTAAATGAAGAAAACTCTATTCCTAGTCCATTTGGATTCATGTTAACATGCAAAGAAGGAACAGATAGAAACAAAATAGTACACTATTTAGAGAGTAAAAACATACAAACAAGAATGTTATTCGCAGGTAATATTATAAAACAGCCATGTTTTGATTCGATAAGAAACAAAAAAGGTTATTATAGAGTTATCGGAGAATTAAAAAATACAGACTTAATTATGAATAATTCGTTTTGGGTTGGAGTATATCCTGGAATGAATGACAAAATGATAAAATATATGGCTAAAACAATAAAAGAAGCTCTAGAGGTATAAATGAAGCACAAAATAAATGAATTATTTAAAAATGATTTACCAATAACAAATGGAAAAAAATTAATAATTTTTGGGACAGGAAATACTTCTTTATTGTATATTAATTCATTTGTTAGAGAAAATCTTAATATATATGCTTTTTGTGATAACAATATAAACAAAATTGGGAAGGAATTTTTTAATAAGAAAATAATTTCATTCGATGAACTTAAGAATATTAAAAATGCTTATGTACTTATTTGTTCCCAAAATGTAGAAAATTCTTTAGCCATTAAAAAACATTTAGATGATAACAATATAATTAATGACTATATGGATTATTACATTTTTCTAAAACATAAAAAAGAAGTTTTAAAAGTGGTTGATTTACTATCTGATAATGAATCAAAAGAAACATATTTAGATATTGTTTATAGTCGTATGACAAATACTATAATAGAAGATAAACTATTTAGTAAAAATCAATATTTTGCTTATAGAGAATTCTATGTACCAAATGAAAAACAAGTTTTTTTAGATTTAGGTGCTTATGTAGGAGATACTTTAGAAGAATACATAAATACTCATTATGGTATTTTTGATAGAATATATGCATTCGAGCCGGGAGAAAAATGTTATAAAGCACTTGAAAATAGAGTTGAAAGATTAGAAAAGGAATGGGTTATTGGAAAGTCACAAATTAAGTTAATAAATAATCCAATTGGCAAAGAGCAAAAAAATGTAAAACAAATTAATTCATCAACAAATCATTTAGTTGGAACGATTATGATTGATAGTGACGAAAACAGCGAAAACTGTTCATTAACAATAAACTTATGTGAATATTTTAAAAACCAACATGTCTCATTCATCAAAGCAGATATAGAGAGTTATGAATATGACATGATATTGGGTGCTGAAGGATTAATTAAAAAAGATAAACCTATAATGGCTATATCTATATACCATAATTCATGTGATATGTTTGAAATACCATTATTAATATACAAATACAATAATAAATATACATTTAGATTGAAACATCATTCTTACAATTATGATGACACAATTCTATATGTAAATTAGTTAGGGGGTAATTATGAAAACCAAATTATTAGATTGTACACTAAGAGATGGGGGTTATGTTAATGATTGGAACTTTGGTTTAACAAATATTAGAAAAACTATTAATTCATTATGTAGAGCAAATCTAGACTATGTAGAAATTGGTTTTTTGGATGAAAGAGCTGATACTAACATTAACAGGTCATTAATTAGTGATATGGGAACAATGAATAAAATATTAGAAGGGGTTGACAAAAAAGATACGAAACTATTAGCAATGATTGATTATGGCACATTTAGTATTGATAAAATGTTACCAAAAAGCGAAACTAAACTTGATGGTATAAGAGTTATATTTAAAAAACCAAATGTTAAAGAAGCATTGGATTTTTGTGATAAACTAGAAGAATTAGGATACTATGTATCCGCTAATGCTGTTATGATAAATAAGTATTCAAAAGAAGAATACGAATCATTAATAAATGAAGCTAATAAACACAATATAAATACATTAACATTTGTTGATACATATGGAATATTTACAGAAAAAGAAGTTTCAGAACACTTTAAAATAATGGATGAAATGCTTAGAAAAGACATTGCAATTGGATTTCATTCACACAATTCATTAGGGCTTTCTAATTCAAATACTTTGTCACTTTTGAATTTGACTAAAGATAGAGATGTTTCAATAGATGGTTCGTTATATGGCATGGGAAAAAGTGCGGGTAATGCTTCAGTTGAAGTACTTGCAAGGTATATGAATGCACATGAAAACAAATCATATGATATGAGTTTGATTCTAGGTCTAATTGATGAAATAATTATGGAAGAATATAAGAAAAAATATTGGGGATACGCACTTAAATACTTCACTTCCGCATCTAACAACTGTCATTATAATTATGTAGATTATTATCTTCAAAAAGGATTCAATTATGAATTAATAGATAGAATACTAAAAACAGTAAAAGATAAAGATAGATTTAATTATAGTTCTGAAAAAGCAGAACAAACTTATGAAAGATACAAAAATAATGAACCAATGAAAGCAATAATCTTTGATGTAGATGGAACATTACTAGATACTACAGAAGGTATTTTAGCAAGTATAGATTATGCAGTTGAACAAAGTGATTTGCCAAAACTATCTAGAAAAAAGAAACTTACATTTATAGGTCCTCCTATTCATGATTCATTTAAAAATGCCTATAATTTAACAGAAGAAGAAACAAAAAATATGGTTAATTTCTTTAGAGATATTTACAAAATAAAAGAAATGTTCAATGCAAAACTATATGAAGGAATAGTATCATTACTTGAAGATTTAAAAAAGAATGGATATAAAATAGGTATCGCAACATATAAAAGAGAGGATTTATCAAAAGATATCATTAAACACTTTGGACTAGATAAATACTTTGATGTTATAAAAGGTGGAGATAAAAACGGATTGTTAACAAAAAGTGAAATCATAAGTGCATGTCTTGAAGAAATGGATGTAATAGATAAAAGCAATACGATTCTAATCGGAGATTCTATGAGTGACTATAAAGGATCTTTAGACAATGATGTTAAATTCATTGGAGTTAGTTATGGATTTGGTTTCAAGTCAAAAGAAGATAATGATTCACTAGAAATAGTTGATTCAACAAATGAATTAAAAGAACTAATATTAGAAAGGGAAAAATAATGAAAGTAAAACTATCAAATTATATATCACAGTGTTTAGTAAAAAAAGGTATTAAAGATGTATTTACAGTTACTGGTGGAGGAGCAATGCATTTAAATGATGCATTTGGTCATCAAAAAGGACTTAAATGTACATATTTTCATAATGAACAAGGAGCCTCAACAGCTGCAGAAGGTTACTATAAATCTTCTTTAAATATGGCAACTGTATGTGTCACTACTGGTCCTGGTGGAACTAATGCAATTACTGGTGTTCTTTGTGCTTATCAAGATTCTACCCCTATTCTAGTAATTTCAGGTCAAGTAAAATATGAAAACACAGTAAAAAGTACAAATTTAAATTTAAGAGAATATGGAGATCAAGAATTTGAAATATGTAAGATGATTCAACATATTACAAAATATTCTAAAATGATAACAAATCCATTAGACATTAAGTATGAACTTGATAAAGCAATATTTATCGCAAATGAAGGAAGAAAAGGACCTGTTTGGTTAGATATTCCACTTAATATACAAGCAGCAACAATTGAAACAGATGATTTAAAAGAATTTAATGAAAATGAATTTAAAAGTGATTTAAAGGATATTACTGATAAAACAATAGAAACCATTATAAATAAGATAACAGCTTCAAAAAGGCCTATTATTTATGCCGGAACAGGCATTAGAAACTCTGGAGGAATAGAAATATTCACTAAATTAATTAATAAACTTAATATTCCAGTAGTGTGTGCATGTAATGCAATAGATGTAATGGAATCAAATGATCCATTAATGGCTGGTATTGGAGGCCTTAATGGAGATAGACCAGGTAATTTTGCAGCTCAAAATAGTGATTTAATTATTTCAATAGGATGCAGATTAAGTTTAAGACAAGTTGGTTTTTCTTTTGAATCATGGGCAAGAGAAGCTTATAAAATAATGATAGACGCAGATCCAAATGAACTCATTAAACCATCTATTAAAATTGATATGCCAATATGTGCTGATGCAAAAACTTTCATGGAGAAACTTTATAAAGCAAGTAATGCAAATTTATTTAAAAATAAAGATTGGAATAAACAGTGTATTTTATGGAGAAAAAAATATCCAGTAGTTAACCCTTCAATGTATAAAGAAGAAAAAATAAACATTTATGCATTCACAAGAGAATTATCTTCAAGTGTAAAAGAAGGTACAATATATGTAGTTGGTAATGCTTCTCCATGTGTAACAATGAGTCAATGTGGTGTTATTAAAAAAGATGTTAAATATATTATGAATTCAGGAACAGCGCAAATGGGTTATGGACTTCCATCATCTATCGGAGCATGTATCGCATGTAAAAACAATGATGTAGTATGCGTTACAGGAGATGGAAGTATTCAAATGAATATCCAAGAATTACAAACTATAGTTACAAATAAATTACCATTAAAATTATTTGTTATTAATAATGAAGGATACCATTCAATTAGACAAACACAAAACAATTATTTTGGAAAACCACTTGTTGGTATTGGACCAGAAAGTAATGATCTAGGATTTCCTGATTTTAAGAAACTTGCATACGCTTATGGTTTTAAATATTATAAAATATCAAATCCTAAGACAATGAAAAACAATATTAAAAAGGTTATAAATAAAGATGGACCATTCTTATGCGAAGTATTTGTTTCAACAACTCAAAAGTTTGAGCCAAAATGTTCATCAAAGAAGTTAGAAGATGGAACAATGGTATCAGCTCCATTAGAGGATTTATATCCATTCCTAGATAGAGAAGAATTTAAAAGTAATATGTATATTAATATGGTTAATGAAAAATGAAAAAAGCTGTAGTTACTGGAGCCACAGGTTCAATTGGAAGTACTCTTATTAATGAACTAGTAGATGATAACTATTTTGTTTATGCAATAGTAAGACCTAATTCAACAAATATTGATAATATAAGTAATCACCATAATATTAAAATAATACCTTGTGAATTAAGTGATTATGATAAATTGTATTTTCTAATAAATGATGACTGTGATTTATTTTTTCACCTTGCTTGGAATGGTGTTAAAAGAGAAGAACGAAACAATGAAGAAATCCAAAAAAGAAATGTCGATTATACACTACAATCTATACAATTAGCTAAAAAGTTAAACTGCCATGTCTTTGTTGGTGCAGGTTCACAAGCTGAATATGGTCCTAAAAAAGAATTAATTACAGTAAGTACTAAATCAAATCCTAGCACAGAGTATGGAAAATACAAATTAGAATGTGAAACAGAAGGAGAAAAACTTGCAAAATCTTTAAACATATTATTTTTCTTTCCTAGAATATTTAGTGTATATGGTCCAAAAGACAATGATTATACAATGATTAAAACTGTATTAAAAAAAATGATTAATAATGAAGACATTGATTTAACATTATGTACTCAGTTATGGGAATACATTTATTGTGAAGATGCAGCACATGCTTTAAAGCTAATTGCTGAAAAGGGAATTAAAAATACAAAATTCATTGTTTCAAGTGAAGACACAAGAGAGTTAAAAGATTTTATATTAAGGATGAAACAAATAACACAAAGTACTTCACAATTAAACTTTGGTGTAGTAAAATATTCAGAAGGAATAGTAAATCTAAATAGTGATATATCCTCATTAAAAGATATTGAATTTAAAGAATCTATGGATTTTGATTCAGGAATAAAATTAGTTCTTAAAAGTATAAAAAAATAATAAAAAAGGAGTACCATGAAAAAGAACAATAAAACGATTTGTATATCGATAAATACTTATAATGAAAATGATAATATTTTCCCTTTAGTGGAGGCAATTGAAAAAGAGTTCAAAACTTATTTAAATGATTATAATTATTATATTCAATTTATTGATAATGATTCAAATGATGGAACAAAAGATAAAATTAGAATTATGTGTTCGAAAGATAAAAGAGTGAGAGCAATTTTTAATGCAAAGAATTTTGGCCAATTTAATTCTCCATTTTATGGATTACTTCAAACAAATGCAGATGCTACAATATGCATGTGTTCAGACTTCCAAGATCCAGTAGAGATGATTCATAAATATGTAAAAGAATGGGAAAATGGTTATAAAATAGTAATTGGAATTAAAAGTAAAAGTAAAGAAAATAAAATATTCTATTTGCTTAGAAGTCTGTACTATAAAACCATTAAGAAATTCTCGACTGTTGAACAAATAGAACATTTTACTGGGTTTGGATTATATGACAAATCCTTTGTAGACGTATTGAAGAAACTAGATGACCCTATTCCATATATGAGAGGAATTGTTGCTGAGCTTGGATATAAGACTAAAAAAATAGAGTACACTCAGCCCAAAAGATTACATGGTAAATCTAAAAATAATTGGTACACATTATATGATGCTGGTATGCTTGGTATAACTTCTTATACAAAGGGAATACTTAGAATTGCAACTATAACAGGATTTATTGCATCTATTTTAAGTTTTGTTATTGCTCTTGTATATTTAATATTAAAATTATGTAATTGGTATGGTTTTTCTGCAGGACAAGCGCCACTTATTATCGGAGTCTTCTTAATTGGTTCTATACAATTATTTTTCACAGGTTTTCTAGGAGAATACGTATTAAATATAAATACAAGGTTAATGAAAAGACCTTTAGTTATTGAAGAAGAGAGAATTAATTTCTAACAAAAAAGCACTTATGTGCTTTTTTTATACAAATTTAGAAGAATTTTTTAACAAGTTTAAGTATACCTTGCTTCCAAGGAACCCTATGTGAAACCCCACTTTTCCCTTCAAAGTTATTTAAGTTTTCAATATACCATTTATAATTTCTAAGAAGAGCATCTTTGTTTGAATATTTAGGAACGAATCCGAGTTTTTTTTCGGCTTTTTCTGTAGAAACGCATGAATTTTTAGAGGCCATTTCATATACCCATTTATAAAGTGGAGATAAGTGAAAAAATTCAAGTATTCTAAGTCCTAAAACAACAGGCTTTGCTGGAAAACCTTTGATTTTCTTTCCGAACCCAGCATAATCTAAAACAGCTTGATAGTCTTCTTTCATTGTAGTATATTCTTTAGCTCCTATATTAAATGTATCATTTACTTTACTTTTGCTTAAAGTCATACATAAATAAATAAAGTTAACTAAATCAGCAACATCAAGTAATTGAAATATATTATTACCATTTCCAATCATTGGAAAACTTTTACCATCTTTTGCCCAATCATAAAAAATTCCAAAAACACCTAATCTTTCAGGCCCAATAAATGAGATGGGTCTAATAATAGAAATACACATACCTTTTTTTCTATATTGAACGCATATCTCTTCAGCTTTAATCTTAGCAATTCCATAAGGTCCAATACCATCTAAATTATCCGTCTCTAATAATGGATAATGATTAGGTATTCCATATACGGCAGTAGAGGAAATTTGAATAACCTTTTTAACTTTTGCTTTATACGCAGCATCAATAACATTCTTAGTTCCATCAATATCTGTACTAAATATATCTTCTTTTTTATATGAAGGTAGTGCTGCAGCGCAATGTATTACATAGAGAGCTCCCTTTGTGCACTCATTTACTAATTTTTTATTTCTAATATCTCCTTGTATCCATTTTATCTTATCCTTACAATCAGGATAATCAAATGCAACTAAGTCTAAAGATAATACATCATAATCATTAGCTACTAAAAATCTTATTAAATTAATGCCCAAAAAACCACTTCCTCCAGTTACAAATACTTTCTTTCTATTCATTACAACAATCCTCCTACATAAAACATTATATCATATAATTTTATTATAATATTTTATAAATTGTTAAAACTAATAATAGGTGTTTTATATGAAAAAAAATAGTCATAAGAAAAAACATATTATTATTTATACAATTATATCTATTTTATATATTTGTTTTTTTACATTTATTGGTTTTTGTATATATATTTATATTAAGTCTCCAGAATTTAATTCTGAATTATTATATAAACAAGAATCAACTAATATATATGATAGTGAAAATAATTTAATTGCAACTCTAGGTACAGAAAAAAGACAATTAGTTACTTATAATGATCTACCAGAAGTATTAATAGATGCGATTATTGCAACAGAAGATTCAAGATACTTCGAGCATAATGGATTTGACTTACCTAGATTTCTAAAGGCATCTATTGGAAATATAAAAGGTGATGCTGCTGGCGGTGCTTCTACTCTACCAATGCAATTATCTAAAAATACTTTTACGAGTAATGAAACAGAAGGATTTAAAGGTATAGTAAGAAAATTCACTGATATTTATATTTCAGTATTTAAAATAAATAA
>CAYVZW010000033.1:0-6414 GCA_964456325.1 uncultured Clostridium sp.
ATCACTTTTTAATTTGAATATATAGTATACTAATTCTAATAAAGCAAAAAAAAATTAAAAAGTTTTTAATTCAACATTTTTCTAATTGCACTATATAAATATGGTTTCAATTCCTTAATCCCAACAGGTTCCTTATTTATTATTGCAGAAAATGATGTTGAGCTAACTAATTCAACAATCATATATAATGTTATATCTGGGTTTTCTAATTTTAATTTTTCTTCTTTAGCTTTATTAACAAAATATTCTCTTGCTTGAAATTCATCACTGTATATAATAGTTTTAATTTTACTACTATAAAGTCCATATGAAAGATTTTTAGTTATAAACTTAAGTAACAGTTTATTATTTGTAAGAGTGTTTATTATATCATCTATTATAAATATTAATTGATCTTCTAATTTAGAATTCTTTTTTGTATCTAATTTTGATAAAGCATTATCAAATAACTTTTTACTTTGTCTAATAATTAATTCATCTTGAACTTCATACTTATCATTAAAATATAAATAGAATGTTCCTTTAGCAAGATTAGCCCTATCCATAATATCTTGTATTGATGTTTTATTAAATCCATTTTTTAGAAACAAATCAATAGATGCCTCTAATATATTATTTTTATTTTTTTCTTTTCTTTCAGCAAGTTTACTAATAACAGTCATATAATCACCCTTTTTCTAATAATAGAATATCACTTAAAAGAAATAATATCAAATATTTTGTTCTAAAAACTAATTAGTTAAAATAATATTGACTAGTGGTCATTTTAGTGTTATCATTGTAAATGACTTTTGGTCATTTTATCGAAAGGAGAAAATAAAATGAAAAAATTCAGTGACTTTATAGTCAAAAATAAATTTATTATACTAATTATATGTTTACTTGCATTAATACCTTCTATTATAGGAATGGTAAATACAAAGATTAATTATAATATATTAGTATACCTACCCGATGACATAGAAACAATGAAAGGTCAAAAAATATTATCCGATGATTTTAACTTAGGCTCATTCTCTATTTCGATATTTGATAATATCTCTGCTAAAGAGGCATTAGAGTTTGAAAATGAAGTTAAAAAGATAGATACAGTTAATAAAGTTGTTAGTTTATATGATGTATTAGGTACAGAAATACCTATTGAAATGCTTCCAGATAATATTAAAGAAAAAGTTTCTGATGGAAACTCTACATTATTACTTATTACATTCAAAGATTCAATATCTGACGAAGAAACATTAAAAGCAATTGAAGATATTAGAGTTCTTGCTAAAGATAAAGTAAAAGTTGGTGGAATGTCCGCTATGGTACTTGATACAAAGAACTTATCAGAAAGTGAAATGACTGCTTATGTTCTTATTGCTGTAGCTTGCTGCATGGTAGTATTAATGTTTGCATTAGATTCATATGTAATGCCAATAATTCTATTATTAAATATTGGAGCCGCTATTTTATTCAATATGGGAACTAATTACTTCTTAGGAGATATATCGTATATAACAAAAGCAATAAGCAGTATATTACAATTAGGGGTCACAACAGATTTTTCAATATTCTTATATCATCAGTATGAGCATGAGAAAATAGATGCTAGAAATAAAGAAGAAGCAATGAGTAAAGCAATATATAAAACATTTAATTCAATAATTGGTTCTTCAACAACTACAATCGCAGGATTTCTTGCTCTTTGTACAATGCAATTAACATTAGGAAAAGATATTGGTATTGTAATGGCAAAAGGCGTATTATTTGGAGTATTATCAGTTATAACATTATTCCCTGCATTAATATTAATATTTGATAAGTTAATAACTAAAACTTCACATAAACCTATCTTACCTAAATTCACTCACTTAAATGACTTCATAGTAAAAAATTATAAATATATATTTGTAGTATTCTTATTATTAATAATACCCGCATGGTGGGGACAAAAGAATACAGAAGTATATTACAACTTAGATAAAACACTTCCTAGTACTTTAGCTTCTTCAATAGCTAATACAGAATTAGAAGAAAAATATAATATAGTATCTCCAATGATACTATTAATACCTAAAGATTTATCCAATAATAAACAGGAAGAAATAACAACAAAATTAAAGAATATGGATCATATAGATTTAGTATTAAGCTATAGTGAATTATCAGATTTAAATATACCCGAAGAAATGATTGATGAAGATATTAAAAGTATATTTGAAAATGATAAATATTCACTTATGTTAATAAATAGTTCATATCAAAAAGCCACTACCGAATTAAATAATCAAATAGATGATATTAACTCTTTAGTAAAAGCTTATGATAAAGACATAATAGTTGCTGGTGAAGGAGCATTAACAAAAGACTTAGTTCAAATTAGTAATACAGATTTTAATAATGTTAGTTACTCTTCAATAATAGTAATATTTATTATAATTATATTTGTTTTAAAATCTTATTCACTACCAGTTATATTAATTGTTGCTATAGAAACAGCTATATTTATAAATATGGGTATTCCATATTATACTGGAGTTACAATTCCATTTGTATCTTCAATAGTTATAGGTACAATTCAGTTAGGAGCAACAATAGATTATGCAATACTTATGACAAATAAATATTTAGAAAAGAGAAAAACTGGAGTAGATAAAAAAGAATCAGTTAAACACGCTCTTAATAGTTCAGTAAGTTCAATATTTGTAAGCGGAATGTGTTTCTTCGCCGCAACATTCGGTGTTGGATTATATTCAGACTTAGAAATGGTTGGTTCTCTATGCAGTCTTATTGCAAGAGGAGCAATAATAAGTATGATAATGGTTGTATTTGTACTTCCTACTCTACTTATTATATTTGATAAATTAATTATAAAATCCACAAAAGGATTTAAGAAAGGAAATAATAATATGAAAAAAGAAATTAAATTAGCAATAGTATTATTAATGATAATATTAATGCCAATAAATACATATGCCCTATCTAAAGATGAAACAGTATATGTAAAAACAGATAATAAAGGAGTTATAAATAAAACAATAGTTTCAGAACATCTAAGTAATATAGATAAAAAAGAAATAGAAGATTTATCTTACTTGTCAGATATTATAAACACTTCTGGTGATGAAGAATACACAAAAGAAGGTAATAACTTATTATGGAATAATAAAAGTACAGACATTTATTATAAAGGATTAACAACAAAAGAAATACCAGTATCATTAAAAATAACTTATATGTTAGATAATAAAGAGTATGATAACTTAACTTCTATTGATAATAAAAAAGGACATGTCACTATTAAAATAAAGTACACTAATAATGAAAAACATGGTTCAGTATATACTCCATTTACTGCTATATTAGGTACTTCTTTAGATAATGAAACAAATACTAATATTAAAGTTAAAAATGGTGAAATAGTAGATAATGGTAAGAATACAACAATAGTCGCAATAGCGATGCCTGGACTGTCATATAGTTTAAATATGAGTGAGTTAGATTCATTAAATGAAGTTGTTATAGAATATGATACAACAAGTTTTAGTACAACAGAAATGTATTCAATAATAACTCCTAAGTTTATAGACACTGAAGAAATAACTTCAAGTATTAGTGAACTATATACTAAAATGGAATTATTAAATGAATCAAGTACAACAATAGTAAATGGTTCAAAAGAATTAGATAATAGTTTAACAGAACTAAATCAAAAATATAATGAATTTAACAGCAGTTTAAAAGCATTAGCAAGTGGTTCCAATAGTTTAGCTAACTCTTATAGTAAAGAGTTAAACGCTTCAATAAATAAACTAAAAAGTGGTATAAACTCTTTATATGATTCAATTGATTCAAATAATACAAATGGAATTACATATAATATGAATCAATTATCTACGTCTATTGTCACATTAAAAGATGCACTTTATTCATTAGATGAAACAGTAAACTCTATAATAAATGGAATAAATTCAAATAGTTCAAGTTTAAATTCAGCTGTACAAGATATGTACAATAATGCAATTCTAAATCCAGACTTAACAGAAGAAGATTTAGCAAGACTATCACAAGAAAAAACAGCCATTGAAAATAGTAATACAAGTGTATTAACATATTTAAATGGAATTAAAAATGCATTAGAAAAAGAAGATGGATTATTAAATGCTATAACAGTTTATAGTAATGGAATAAATAGTTTAAACTCAAATATTCAAGCATCCTCTTCAAATCAATATACGCTATCAAATGTAATAACATCAATCAATTCAGGAATAAATGGTTTATCATCAGGTTCAGAAAAATACAATTCATCAATAAGTGGATTTAACAATAATATGAAAAAAATAGATGCGGCGTCAGTTCAAATTGAAACAGGAATTACACAAATAAATAACGGATCAACTGATTTATATAATGGAATATATAAATTTGATAATGAAGGTATAAAAGAACTTTATAAACTAGTAAACACTGAATTAAAAAGTAAAATAAATAAATTAAATAAATTAAGCGATTTAAGTTCAAGTTACACATCATTTGGTGGTGCTTCCACTAATACTTCATCAAAAACAAAGTTCATTATTCAAATTAACAAATAAAGAAGGAAACTTCTTTTTTTATGTTATAATTAATAAGAGGTAACAAATGAGAATAATTAGAAAAACATTAAAAAATGATGAAAAATTCCTAAGACAAATATCTAAAGAAGTTGATTTAAATGATAGAAAGTTAAAAAAGATATTCAAGCATTAGATAAATATTGTAAAGAAACTGTTTGTTTCGCTCTTGCTTCAGTTCAAATAGGTATTCCAAAAAGAATTATATATTTAAAAAATACAACTGAGAGTATTGATATTGAAAATAAAGAATATAATGAATCAAGAATTCTTATTAATCCAGTTATTATTTCAAGAAAAGGATTAGCTGAATTTTGGGAAGCTTGTCTTAGTTGTGGAAACTATATGGGTCTTGTAGATAGACCTTATGAAATAGAAGTTGAATATTATGACACAGAAGGCATAAAACATAATGAAGTATTTAAAGGATTCGAGTCAACTGTTCTATCACATGAATATGATCACTTAGATGGTATACTTCACATAGATGTTGCTAAAGAATTAGTAGAAATGCCTTTAGAAGAAAGAAAAGAATTTAGAAAAACAAGACCATATAAAATCATATCAAAGGATTGTGATTATGAAAAGAATGCTAAATTAAAAAGAAAATTGAAATAGATTTTCTTTTGTTATTATGCAATTTCTTCATTAAAAGAATTGCCACTCACGATAACAAAACCCATATTTAAATTTCTGAAAATATCTTTTATTTTTAATATCTTAACATCGTTAACAAAATAACATTTTTTATATATTTTATAATTCATTACTTTTCTTAATATTTCAGCATTTTTATTAACAAATAAATATTTATTATCATACTTGTATATCACAACATTTCCATTATAATACTTTTGAAGTAAACTAACTCTTTTGATATACTTTTCAATTGCAATATTTTTATATTTACATTTACACATTGTATTACATCTTAATAAATATCCTTTATAACTACATTTAGATAAGAGATATTTCTTATAATTATTTATTTTATAATACCTCAACTTTTTACGAATAGATATAAACGTACTTTTCTTATATTTAATTATAACTTTAGAATTATAACATCTAAAATTAAAACCAACAAAATCTATACCATTTCTAAGATTATACAGTTTACATTTATTATTTAATTTTAATTCGAATGAATTAACCTTCTTTTCAATTAAAATTAAATCTTTTACTAATTTGTTTTTATCATTCGATATAATTAACAAATCATCCATATATCTTATATAATATTTATATTTTAATTCTTCTTTAATATAATGATCTATCTCATTCATATAAAAAATAGCTAATATTTGAGATGTAACATTTCCCAGTGGCAATCCTTTATTTACAATATATAATGGTATTTTTCTAATTCTTTCACTGCATTCATATTACCTATTAATAACATTTTTTCACTTTCTTTTTTAACAAGTAGTTTAATATTCTCATTAATATATTCTTCATTAGTAGTATCAATAATTAGTTTAATTATATTTAATGAGTCTTTATCTTTTATTCTTTTACATATTGAATTGTAAAGAATATTATGATCTATATTATAAAAGTATTTAGAAATATCTAATTTAAGTGCATATGCATCTTTTTCATTACACAAATGATTCATATATTTTTTAATGTTATCAAAAGAATATTTACTCCCTTTGCATTTTCTAGTTGCAACATTACCATCTATTAAACATGGCTCTAAAGCAGGAAATAATATATACTTTGCTACTAAATGATTAATTATTTTATCATTAATATTTTGACTCATTATAATTCTATATTTAGGTTCTTTAATCAAAAAAATATTATATCTTTC
>CAYVZW010000033.1:6514-10193 GCA_964456325.1 uncultured Clostridium sp.
TTTGATACATATCATATATTTTCTGATAACTAATCATATCATTATATTTAACATTTACTCTCTTCATTTTTCATCCATCCAAATGTCAAAGCTTTTAATTCATCATTTAGTTTAAGAACTCTTTTATATCTATCTATCTTAATTATTTTCAATTTATACATTACTCCAACATAGAAGTCAATTAGACTAATACTAACAAGAATGTCTTTAATATATTTTTTTCTAATATTACCATTATTAAAATTAGCATAAGTTATATTTTCAATTAAACTAGACAGAGTATCTTCTAATTTAATTTTATAATGTACATGAACTTTCGGAAAAGAAGACAATACGTAAGTATTTATATAAATGTAAAGAAATTGTGCTTTATTATATAAAACCAATTTATCCATAAACAGAAAGAGTACAAAAGTACCCTTATCTTAAAACATAAGTTCTTCTCCCTTTCAGCATACTTACTAACAAAAAGAACCACTATTAAGAGTTTTTGAGAATTACATCTCAGGAAATAAATTCGTTTTCTCTTCAAGCAAACCGGAATCTTACCATAATATAAATTACAGACCCGGACAATATAATAAATGAGGAATCCACCAAACGAGCGCCATTGTTATTATTGACATTATTATTACTGAAATTGCTATTGTTATTCAAATTACTTACATTAGCAAGGCCGCCCGAAAAAAGCAAAACTTTTATACAATCTATTCCCTAAATATATATAAATATATATTCCTAATATGTTTAAGACTTTTCCTTTCTCTCATTTATATGAGATATTTTTAATTATTTCAAGTTGAAAAGGTTTTCAACTTGAATATCAGATTTAAGAGTCATTATAGGCTCATATTACTCAATAACATAAGGACTAGTTAATGTTCCTTCTCCACTTCCAACTGTTGCTGTAGAGTTTAAGGGAACCGCCAAACGAGCGCCAGGGCTATTATGGACAGTATTAAAACCGAAATAGCTATAGTAATTCAAAGAACTAACAAGAGCAAGGCCGCCCGAAAAAAAACTAGGGCTTTGGGTCCAGTACCAATATCCACTATGTGTGAATACTTGATAGTTATATGATCCATATAAACTTCCTGCATATGCTAGTTCATCTAATGTTATTAGTCCTGTTGGATAGGTTAGTTTCTTGTTCCCATATGTCCCATTTGTATATGTGAATAAATCATTTGATTCATGACCACACTTATATGTAGGTATTTTGGTTGAGGCTGTTATTCTACTTCTTGCTGAATATGTGGTACTAGTATCCCCTATTCCTCCATCTACTGTATCTACTCTTCTATCATTACAATATCCTGCATTTGTATCTATCTTTGATGAATGTGTTGATAAATTTGTGTTATACCAATTATCCACTAAAGTTTTAACTGGACTATTAATATCATTACTTTCTGCTTGTACTTTAGTTGTTGTGTGTGTTGTTACTGTTGGTTACATATACCCCACATATGCATTATCATCATTTTTAGAATTATATGATGCTGTTCCTATTTGAGCTGACGTACCTGTTGATGTTGTACTTGTTCCGTTATATAGAAGTCTTACTGCACCATCTTCATCTATTCTTATTACTTTCCACATATATCCACCAAATGATACGTTGTTCTTTATTTCATAAAATGTGAATCCTGCTGCCTCACATGCTGACTTCGATAAGTCATAACTACATGTATAATTTGACCATGTGCCACCCGCTGTTGTACATTTTGTCCCTGCATCCACTTCTGTTAAATAATCAGTATAAGCACAATATGTTCCTCCTCTAAAGTAGTAATTGTCTCCATCTCCTATTTTATTATTTTTATATAATCCTTGTCCATTTGTTGGTGAACTTATTGCTCCAAAGTTTACTCCTGTTGATGCAGTTACATAAGTACTTGACGTGTCATCTCCTACTGGAGTTGTGTCTGTTATTATCTTACATTAATAGTAAACCATGCATATGTTAAACCTGTACTTAATAATAATACAAATACTAACATTATTCCAAATAACATTTTTTTATTTTTCATTCCGTATACCTCTACTCTTCTACCCTAATTATATAATTTATACTTTATATTTGTCAACTAAAAACAATTCACATCATAATATGAATTGTTTTATTCTAATTCTTTTAAGAATCTTTTACTTTTAGGATGTATACCTGAATATTCATCATAATATTCATCTATTAAATCATTTATTTTATTTGAAATATTATTTTCAATATCTAAACTACTTATTTTAGATATATCTACATAATAATATAGTCTTAACATTTTAATAACTTTTTCTTCATATATTGGTTCATTTGTTCTACAATTATTACAAACATAGCCACCTTTAGATAGTGATACTGTTACTACTTTAGTATTACCACATTTAACACACTCATCTAAGTTTAAATTAATACCCAAATATTCTAAGAATTGTAGTTCTAATATATTACTTATTATTTTAGGATCTAATCCTTCTTCTATTTTTAATACTCCATTTATAAATAAATCATATACTTCTTTATTTTCACATTCTTTATATACACCACTTGCTAATTCTGTTAAATATGATAAATAACTTATTTTAGTAATATCGCTTTTAATGTTCTCAAAGTAATTTTTTATATCTCCATCTATAAGTACTGAAAGGCCATTTTCTTTATAATACAAATGAAAGATTCCATAAGCAAACTTATCACTTACAAGTCTTAATTTACTTTTAATACTTTTACAACCTTTTGATATTACTCCTATAATACCATATTCAGGTGTTAATATATTAAGTATTCTACTACTCTCTTTATAAGAAATAGCGGAAATAACAAATCCTTCAATACTTATAACTTTCATACTACTATTAAAGCATAAAGATTATCTTTATGCTTATTTACCTTTCTTATATTCTAAATAATATTCTATCTTACCTGTTTCTTTAAATTTTTTCCAAGCTTCACTTTTTTTCATTGTTTTCTCCTTACAATATTATATTGTAGGAAATTTAAAATAATTATTCATCTTTTACAATATACCCTAATTCTTTAATATATTTTTCTCTTTCTCTCCATTTTTTAATTGTTTTACAATATAGTTCTAAGTATACTTTTTTATTAAATATCTTTTCCATATCATATCTAGATTCTATACCAATAGTTTTAATCATTTCTCCACCTTTACCAAGTATAATCTTTTTAAGAGAATCTCTATCAACTATTATATCTACATATACATTAACTATATCTTTCTTTTCTTCAAATCCAATTAATTTACAAGATACTGCATGCGGTACTTCTTCATTAGTATGAATAAATACTTTTTCTCTTACTATTTCTGAAAGTCTAAAATCTAATTCAGCTGTTGTTTTTTCATTATTCATAAAGTATTTAACACTATCTGGTAAATAACCTTTTAATACTTTTAATAATCTATTTATATTATCTTTCTTTAATGCAGAAACTGGTATTATTTCTGAAAATTCATATAAATCTTTATATTCATTTATTTTCATTAATATCTCATTATCAGTTAATTTATCTATTTTATTAAGTATTAAAAATACTGGCTTATTTATATTAGATAATTTATCTATAATAAATTGATCTCCTTTTCCATATGAAACTGAAGCATCCACTACTAACAATAAAACATCAACATCATTAATTGAATAATATGCTTGACTATTT
>CAYVZW010000034.1:0-9896 GCA_964456325.1 uncultured Clostridium sp.
GTTTTCTTATAGCAATTATTTTTGTACTAAAAAAGTTCCCCTTAGGAGTTGTGACCTTTAAAAAAATTCCCCAAAGAAAGTGTGGGAGGTGTAACTTTACCATTTTTAAGTTATGGAGGGTCATCATTATTAGTTAGTATGACAAGTATTGGAATCATTTTAAATATAAATAAGAATAACAGTTGAGTACATCATACTTTATTAACCATAAAAAGATATTACGTAGTACAATAATCTTTTTAATAGATAATTATAAATCATAAAAAATTTAGTATGTGGATTATTCATAATATCTCTCTACTTTTATGTGGTTATATTGTAAATTATATATTTTTTTAAAAACTACCCTATGTGGGTAGTAGATTCTTTTGGATTATTAATGTATATTTTTAATAAAGGAGAAAAAAATATGAAAAAGAAAATTTTAATAGGATTGCTTGCTGTGGTAATGTGCTTTACATTAACAGGTTGTGGTGAAGATAAAACAAATAATGGTGGAAACGATAGCAATGGAGATAATCAGCAACAGGAACAAGGTGGAACTACAGTACAAGAAAGGATTGATGGTGACCCAGTTTCTGCATTTAAACAATTTGGTGTTGATGTAGAAAGCATTAAACCAAATCTTGCAACAGTAAATGAAAATGCTAATAAAACATTAAATGTTACAATTGGAGCAAATGATTTAAAATATTCAATGACTGCTGGATATATGGAAAAAGTTTTAACAGGAAGTATAAGCGAGGAAAAACGAGAGGCATATATTCAAACAGTATTTGATTACACAAAAACAATTTCTGATGATAAAAAGAACCATGTTCCAAGTGGTAATAGCAATTACACTGACGAGCAAACAACTGCAACTATAAAAGATTATCAATGGAGTTTTATTAATAAGGGAACATATGTTGATGTGTATGTTACTGCTTATTCAGAAACTGAAGTTGGCGTAAAAATGGCTTATGGAACACAACACTAAAATATTAAATTACAAAATCTAAAATAGGCTATTGCTTTAATGTGATTTTAATGAAATAAAAAGAATATTAAAAATTAATAGTAATAAATACTGCTATTAATTTTTTTTATTGTTCTTTGAAGTAGCAACAATTTGTATTAAGAAGAATAAAAACAACGATTCATATACGATTATTAAAAAAACTAATATTATTTTAAATACTGAATTTTTAAATTAGATATGATTAATGTAAGCAGTCTGTAGATAGATTTATGAAAATGGACAAACCAACAAATAATGTAATAGGTAAATTAGTAAATAAAATTACAATAAGTGAAAATAAAGAGATAGAAATTTATTTCAATTTTAAAGAATTTGCTCTTGTATAGCAATTATTTTTGTACTAAAAAAGTTCTCATTAGAAGTTGTGACCTTTAAAAAATTCTTCAAAGAAAGTTTGGGAGGAGTGACTTTACCATTTTTAAGGTTATGGAAGGTCTTCATTATTAGTAAGATGATGAGTATTAAAATAATTTTAAATATAAGTAGAAATAATAGTTGATGCAGGAACATATGTTTGATATAATATATTTAATAATTGGGGGTTAGATATATGAATAAACTAGTGGGCAAAGAAAATATCAAAATTGAAAATATGATTTATGAGGTAAGAGGAAAACAAGTAATGCTTGATAGCGATTTAGCAAAACTTTATCATGTTGAAACAAAAAGAATTAACGAGGCAGTAAAAAATAATATAGATAAATTTCCAATTAGATTTTCTTGGATTATTAATGATCAGGAATGGGATAACTTGAGGTCGATAATTTCGACTTCAAGTTCGTATAATAAATATGGCGGTAGAAGATACTTACCAAGAGTTTTTACTGAACAAGGAGTTGCAATGCTTGCAACTATATTAAAATCTCCTATTGCAACTGAAATTAGTATAAGTATAATGGATGCTTTTGTTGCTATGAAAAAGTATATTTCTTCTAGTCTTATTGAACAAAACTATTACAATAAAATGATTATTAAACATGATAACGAAATCAAATTGTTACAAGAATCATTTGCAAAATTGTCTACAAAAGAAAAAAATAATCATATATTTTTCGAAGGACAAATATATGATGCATATTCATTATTACTTGATATATTTAATAAGAGTAAAAAAGAAATAATAATAATTGATAACTATGCAAATAAAGAATTATTAGATATAGTATCAAAGACAAATAAAAATATAATTATAATAAGTTCAAATATAGATAAAATCCTTATAAATAAATATATGAAACAATATAATAATTTAAAAATAATAAATGATTTTTCATTTCATGATAGGTTTATAATAGTAGATAGAAAGGTATTATATCACTGTGGTGCATCCTTTAAAGATCTTGGCAAAAAGTGTTTTGCTATTAATAAAATGGATGATGATTATTATTTGAGTGAATTATTAAAAAAAAATATATAAATAGAAAAAGTAAGTGTCCAAAAAGGACATAAAAAAAGACACATAGAAATACCTATGATACAATGTAATTGGAAAAGTACATTGCTAGGTATAGAAATGTGGGGACACTTAATATTTCCATTTGTATATTGCTTATTGCTTAGAAAAATTATATACTTATTATAGGAAAAGTAAAGAAAGAGGTAAATAATGAATAATAAAGCAGTAAATAAATTAGTGACATTACCGTTTATAATAGCGGGAATTGTTTTTGTAGTAGCGGGTGTTTATTTATATAAAAGCAACACGAATTTTATGAATAATGCGAGAGAATCAGTAGCAACAATTAATAAAGCTGATTGTGATGATGGTGGTTGTCAATATACAATTTCATTTATTGCTTCTGAAAAAGAATATTCACTTTCATATAGTAAATATAATTCATCTTATAAAGTAGGTGATGAAATAAATGTATATTATGATATTAATAATCCAAGTAATTTTAAATGCGATTATTCAAATAATATAGCATATGTTTTTATGGGATTAGGCACATTAATAGTAATTGTAGGATTATTTATCATGATTAAAAAAAATATTAAATATAGATCTTATCTTAATGTTAAATCATCTGGTATAAGGATAGATGCTAAAATAATAGGTATTGAAATGGATAATAATGTTATTAAAGATGGAGCTAATCCATACTTTATAATATGTTCTGGAATAAACCCAATAACAAGAGAAGAGGAGACTTATAATAGTGGAGACATTTGGTTTGATGTTAGAAAGATAATAGAAGAAAATCGCATTGAAACTTTACCTGTATATGTGGATGAAAACATAGCAAGTAATTATTCAGTAGATACAAGTGTTTTAAATACATATGTGAAATAATAAGATGAATGAATTTGAAAATGAATTAAATAATAAAGGAATAAATATTATAGCTGGAGTTGATGAAGTAGGAAGAGGTCCATTAGTTGGACCTGTTGTTGCATGCGCTGTTATTCTTCCAAGTGGTTTTTATTTGAAAGATATTAATGACTCAAAGAAATTAAGCGAAAAGAAAAGAGATGAACTATATCCAATAATAATGGAAAATGCTATTAGTGTTGGAATAGGTGTAGTGAATGAAAAAGTTATAGATGAAATTAATATTTATGAAGCAACTAAAATTGCAATGAAAGAAGCTATTAATAACTTAAGTGTTAAACCTGAACATATATTAATAGATGCAATGAAATTAGATATAGATATTCCATATACTGCAATTATTAAAGGAGATGCTAAAAGCGAAACAATAGCCGCAGCATCCATAGTTGCTAAAGTAACAAGGGATAAAATGATGTATGAACTTGATAAAAAATATCCTGAATATGCATTTGCTGAAAACAAAGGATATGGTACTAAAAAACATATTGATGCAATTAAAGAATATGGAGTAATTAATGAACATAGAAAAACATTTAGGCCAGTTAGTGAGTATGCTTCTAATAAACACATTTAATGTGTTTTTTCTTGACTAATTCTTAATATTTATGTATTATATTGACTTATATTAATGGGGAATAATATGCACTATTGGGAAATAATACAATCTAATAAGAATGGTAATGAAAATAAATCGAATGAATCAAATAAATCTACAAAAGAAGGCTCTAGTTTTAGTGAACCTAATGAAAGTAAATCAAATCAACCAAATAATGAACCTAATGAAAACACGAATAATAAAAGTAAAGAAGAGGGTAATGAATCAAACACTAACAGTAATCATAGTGATAATAATTCCTCAAAAGTAGATTCTAGCAATAATGAATCAAACGAAAGTAAGCCAAGTCAACAAAATAGTGGAGAAAGCAATAAATCAAATAACAATGGTTATGAGTCAACGTCAACTCCACGCAAAACAGGCGAAAGTAATAGACTAAATTCTGGCACTAGTCATAACAAAACAAACAATGAACCGAATTTTAATGATAGCCAAAGTGAAAAAACTGATTCTAATTCAATTTTTCAAAATAACGGACAAAAAGACATCGTTTCTAATAATACAAACGGAAGCAAACAATCAGATGAAAAAGGAGCAAATAATAATTCTGAAAACTATGCTAATGAAGAAACTAATAAAACTAGTTTAATAAAAGATAAAAAAAATAAGTGTGAAAATGCCTGTAATAATCATGTAGTTATAAATGCTCCTAAACTATGTTCTATTCCAAACGATGATAAAATAATTCATTACTATAGAAATATTGAAGAACAATATGAAATAAAAGAAGTAAGTGAAGAAGAAAAAGAAAAAAGTACGTCTAAATTAAGAGAATATTTAAATAAAGATGCTAGTGAAATTGATATTAATGTTATTGAAAATTTGATATTAAGTGGGTGTGATATAAATACAGCTAACTCTAGAAATGAAACTGCATTATATTACGCAGTACTCTTTAGTAATTTTAGACTTGTTAAATTATTAGTTTTAAATAATGCGATACTTAATATTGAAAATGTTGAAGGACTTACTCCTATTAAGTTATCTAAGTCACTTGGACAAATAGAGATATATGATTATCTAAGTTCATTTATGGATGAATATTGTGAAGACATGAAACTAATAAATAAGATGTTAAATGGAGGAAGTAATGGAAAACTTAATTGAAGGTAAAGACTTTTTTATAAGATGGTATACTTACATTTAGAGAGGGAATTACTTATATTCCTGAACATAGATTCTATAGATGGGATTCATTTTATAAAGCGATATTTCCAAAATCATTAAAATACATTGGGGTGGAGGCATTTTCTTGTACTCCTTTAAATGAAATAGTATTTAATGATGGACTTTTATGTATTGATGTAAAATCATTTGACTTTACTCAAATTGAAAATATTTCTATTCCTGACAGTGTTTGTTTTATAGGAGAAGGAGCATTTAGTTATAATAAAAAATTAAAAAAAGTAAAACTATCTAATTCTATTAGAATAATACAAAAAGAGTGTTTTTCAAATTGCTTTTCTCTAAAAGATGTAGTTATTCCACCTTCGGTTCAAGTTATTTCCGATTTAGCATTTACAAGTAAAAGCCTTGGCACAATAAAAGTTCCTTCTTCTGTATGTTATATTGGAAGTAATATTTTACTTCATGGAGAGTATAATTTAAAGCATACTAATTATAATTATCAATATAACTTAAGTAGTTTTAAAGGAATACTACATGATTCAATTAGTAATAATCATTTTACTCATGACAATGTATTTTATCCTAAATTGAGAAAAATAAAGAAAAGTGATTATAAATTAGATCCTGAAAATGGATTACTTACAATTAAAGAAGGAGTAGAGTTTATACCTCATTCATATTTTGAAGGTAAAAGAGTAAGTAAGATTATTTTTCCTTCCTCTTTAATTGCTATTGGGCAAAGTGCATTTAAGTCTACATTTATTTCTTCTTTAGAATTACCTCCAAATCTAAAATATATTGGAGAGTATGCTTTTAAAAATTGCAGAAATCTTAAAGATGTTAAATTTAATGAGTCACTTGATTACATTGATTCTTTTGCATTTGAAGAAACTAATGTTGCTTATGTAGATTTACCAAAGCATTTAAAAGTTATAGGATGGTATGCTTTTGATAAGATGAGAGTCAACTTAAATCCAAGTGAAATTATTTGTCTGTCTATAAATTCTTATACTGATTATTTACCTTCAATTGATTCTTATTCTATGTTTTCTAAAATATATTCACATAATATGTATACATATAGTGAAAATAATTCAAAAAGATTTATAGGTGAAGAAAAAAAGTGGTGAAAATAGAACCAAAACAGCATAATAAAAAAGAAGTAAATGCTGAAGTATCCAATGCATATTCAAAAGTGATAGAAATGAATATACAAAATTACATCAAAGATAATAAATTTTTAGAACTAGAATCTCTTAAAAAAATAGTAGAAGGACTGATAATTGAAGGATGTAATTTAAACTATATGTGTGACGATGGAGAATATTTATTATTTAAACTTTATAAATATGGACTTCAAGATTTATTACTTTTATTTATAAGTTATGGAACTTCATTAAATGTTCAAGATAAGGATGGACAAACATTATTAATGAAATGTATAAATGATAATAAAGACTTATCATTAACAATAATCTCTTATGGATGTGATGTGAATGTTAGAGATGATAATGGTGATATAGCACTTTGTTATGCGATTAGAAAACAAGATGCATCACTAATTAAATTACTTATAGAAAAAGGTTCTTATATAAACATAGTAAATAATAATAATGAATCATTAATAGCTTTAGCAAAGAAAACTAAGGATGAAGAAATAATAAAATTAATAATGTTTTATTGTGAAGAAAGTAAAAATGATGAAATTTCTGATGACATGGCACTCATTCAAAAACTATTAAAAAAATAATTGTATTTTGTATTGCTTTTTATATTCTCATTTGTTAAAATGAATATAGTAAGAAAGATAAGAAAGGGCATAATGATATTATTTGTTGTGTCTTTTTTATGGGAGGATTTATGGGCAAGAAAAATAAAAGGAATGATGATATTGAAGAAGAAAGCTATATTGATATAGGTTCTATTGAAGATGATGAATTAGAATCATATGATGATAATACGAATGATGAAGTAAAAGTGAGTGGTGAAGAAGAAATTATTCAATACTTAGAAAGAAAATTAATAAAACCTACTTCAGTTAGTCTCTTATGTGCAGCGTTAGATATTAGTGAATATGCATTATTTGGATATATAAAGAAAATGAAAGATAAAGCAATTAACGTTAGTTTCCTAGATAAAGGTGAAGATAAGATAGTAGTTATAAATAATCACCCAGATTTAACTAAAGAAAATACATATAGAATTGAAGAAGATTTAGATTCAACTACTAAAATAGGAGTAATATCTGATTTAAGATTTGGTTCTAAAAATGAACAAATTGCAATGCTTAATGATATGTATAGAAAATTTGCTGAAGATGGTGTTAAATATGTAATTATTACTGGTAACTTATTAGAAGGTGAATATAAAGGTAATGATGAATATGAATTCGGTTCAAGTCTTATAAGTAATTCTGGTTATGGACAAGCTAATCATTTAATAGAATATTTTCCTAAAGTAGAAGGAATACAAACATTATTTATAACTGGGAATACAGATCATAAATGGAGTAAAGTACTAAATGTAGGAGAGTATATTTCTGGTAGAAGAAGTGATATGACTTATTTAGGACCTAAAGGATGCACAGTATTCTTTAATAACGTATCAATAAGATTAGATAACCTAAAGAAACAAGGAGAAGCATATACAATAGCTTATCCACCTCAAAAATATAGTAGAAGTATGGCAAGTTATGAAGACTATGATGCAATATTTTTAGGAGGAACACTTACTGCCCAAGATTTCCCACAAATAAGAGATACAAGAATATTTACAATACCCTCTGTTGTATCAAGAACACCTAAAATGAAATCAAGTTATCAACAAAATACTATGGGATCTTATGAATTTGAAATCAGTTATAAAAAAACTGGTAAATTAAATAGAATGGTTTCTGTGTTAAGTCCTTATTATGTTCCAAGTAAAGATAACTATTTAACAGTTAAACCATTAAATATAAAGAAAAATGAAGATGATTCATTTAGTAATGTAAAAGAAAAAACATTAAAAGATGAAAGTGCATTATTTGAAAGATTAGATAAATTATATAGATTAATAAAAAAAGAAGAGAGCTTCAATAGTCTTAAAAATAGACTTGGGATGAGTGATTATGAATTATATGGAATAATTGATTTGTTACAACAATATGGAAGAGAAATAGAAGTAGTTGATGTAAATAATGAACTTGTTGTAAGAAAATATTTTCAAAAAAGAAGACATTATGAAGTTAAACCACCTAAAGAAGAACTTACTAAAAAAACATTTGGAGTAGTATCTGATACACATTATGGAAGTATATGGTGTCAGCCATCAATGGTAAATACATTTGCATATGAAGCATACAATAGAGGAATTAACCTCATGCTTCATATTGGAGATATTAGTGATGGAGATTATAGTAGGATAAGACCAAATCATGTTAATGAAGTATTTGTATGGGGAGCAACTGGACAAGTTGATTATGTAGCTAAAACATTACCTAAGTATCCTGGTATGGAATGGAAAGGTATTTGTGGAAGTCATGATCAAAGTCATTCATTTAATTATGGACCATTTGTATTTGGAGAAGAATTAGCAAAAAGAAGAAAAGATTTTGAATATTTAGGACAAGATAGAGCATATTATTATTTTGATAAATGCAAAGTAGAATTATTTCATCCAGGTGGTGGTACTTCTAGAATACTATCAACTAAACCACAAAATGGAATAGATCAAATACAATCCGGAACTAAATCTAATTTATCATTTAGAGGACATTATCATAAAGTTTATTATGCACTTTATAGAAATATGCATATGCATTTATGCCCATGTAATGTAGATCAATCATCATTTATGATGAAAAATGAAATACCTAATTTAATGGGAGACTATTTCATTACAATATGGTATGATGATAATGGAGATATTCAATATATTGAATCTGAACCAATGATATTTAAACAAGAAGATGTAAGAGAAAGAGATTATGAAAATCCAACAAAATATATGAAAAATAAAATATTAACTTTAAAATAGTTGATATTTTTTTTAATAAGTGATAATATCTTAATATCAAAGCGAGAATGATGTGTGGAATACATCTAGCTATATAAGTTAAAGTGATTCTTTTGAATAAATTAGGTGGAACCGTGGGAATATCTCACCCTAATACTTCAAAAGAATTTTATTTTTTTAAAAGGAGGAAATATGAAAGATTTAACTATGGAAGAACTTACAAATTATTGTAAGAATTATGGATTTATATTCCAAGGAAGTGAAATATATGGAGGTTTATCTAATACATGGGACTTTGGTCCTTTAGGAAGTGAACTTAAAAATAATATTAAGAATGCTTGGAAAAAGAGATTCATACAAGAAGATGAAAATAATGTTCCATTAGATTCTGCTATACTTATGAATCCTAAAGTATGGGAAGCTAGTGGACATTTAAAAACATTTAATGACCCACTTATTGATTGTAAAAGTTGTAAGACTCGTCATAGAGCAGATAAATTACTTGAAGATGCTAATGTGAGTGGTGTTGAAAAAATGAGTAATGAAGAAATGGTAAATTATATTAAGGAACATAATATAGTTTGTCCTAATTGTGGTAAATGTAATTTTACTGATATTCGTGAATTTAATCTTATGTTTAAAACATTTCAAGGAGTTACAGAAGAAGCTAAAAGTACAATATATTTAAGACCTGAAACAGCTCAAGGTATATTTGTAAACTTTAAGAATGTTGAACGTTCTATGAGGTTAAAAATACCTTTTGGAGTAGGACAAGTTGGTAAGAGTTTTAGAAATGAAATAAC
>CAYVZW010000035.1:0-9740 GCA_964456325.1 uncultured Clostridium sp.
TTGTGATTTCATATGTTTAGCATCTTTAATAATTAGTTTTTCTTTTGTGTTAGGATATTCATTATATGCTGTTTCTAAGTTGTCAATACCAACTAATCTATCTTTATCTCCATGTATGAATAGCATTGGTATTTTAGATTTCTTTATTTGTTTTATTGCATTTTCTTTGTATATACTTATATGATTGATTAACATTGAAAATATATTTGCAGAAAATATTATTGGTTTTGGTAAAAATTTTAAATGCTTAAGTTGATTATAAAACTGATCATAAAGTGAAATGTAACCACAATCTTCTATAGCGCATTTTACATTATTTGGTAAATGTTCACCAGTAGACATCATTACTGATGTGGCACCCATTGAAATACCATAAAGTATTATTTTGGATTTGTTATTTATTTTTCTTATGTATCTACACCAATTTAATATATCACCTTTTTCAAGAGAACACATTCCTGAATATTTACCTTCACTTTTACCATGCGCCCTTTGATCAATTAATAGAATACTGTATCCATGTTTGTAAAAGTTATTTGCTGGGTCTAATACTTCTAATGCATTATTCGTGTATCCATGAACGATAATAACATAGGTATTTAATTTATTATTAATTAAATATCCATGAAGTTTTTTATTATCAAATGAATTAACATATACTTCTTTATAATTAGATTTATTAAACCAATTTATTGATTCTTTGCTTGTTAATGTAGCGGGTGCTTTATTTTTAAATAGTCTTTTTCTTGATAGTTTTGGATTTTGTGAGAAATTAAAAAAATAATATCCAAGTATTAAGAAAAATACAATTATAATAATTATTATATATAAATATATCATTTGCACTCCTTATATAAGTTTAAACTTTTAATTTGAAAGTGTAAAGACATTATTGTGAAATAATACATATTAACAATGTGTGTTATAATAATTGTATTATTAAAGGTGATGTTATGTTAGTAAGTAATGATTGGAAAGATTATGAGTGTATTGATGCTGGTAATGGAGAAAAACTAGAACGATGGGGAGATGTGGTTCTTAAAAGACCTGACCCATGGGCACTTTGGAATATTTCAAAGAGTGACTCTTGGAATAAAGCTGATGCCGTATACCATAGAAGTGAAAAAGGTGGAGGTAACTGGGAATATATTAAGAAGTTACCTGAGTTTTGGACTATTAAATATAGAGATTTAGTATTTAAAGTAAGTCCAACTGGTTTTAAACATACTGGTTTGTTTCCTGAACAAGCTTATAATTGGGATTATATTATGGATAAAATAAGTTCTTCTAATAGAAGTATAAAAGTGCTTAATCTTTTTGCTTATACTGGTGGTGCGACTATTGCGGCTTCTTTTGCTGGGGCTTGTGAAGTAGTACATGTTGATGCATCACAAGGAATGAATGATTGGGCTAAAGAAAATGCAAAACTTACTGGAATAGAAAATAATAAAATAAGATATATATGTGATGATGTGTTAAAGTTTGTTGAAAGAGAGAAAAGAAGAGGCAACAAATACGATGCGATTATAATGGACCCTCCAACTTATGGTAGAGGACCTTCTAAAGAACTGTGGAAATTTGATGAGAGCTTAAATCATTTAATTGATTCATGTATTGATATTCTTAGTGAGAAACCATTATTCTTTATTGTTAACTCATACACTAAAGGTATTACTAGTGAAATATTATATAATGTTTTATATACAAGTAAATTATCAAAACTAAAAGGTAATATTTCTTGTGATGAGATAGGAATTAAGATTTCTTCAAGAGATTTAGTTTTACCTTGTGGAATATGTGGAAGATGGGATAGTAATGATTGATGTTATTTATGAAGATAATCATTTATTAGTTGTTAATAAACCAATTAATATACCTGTTCAAGAGGATGAATCTAAAGATAAAGATTTATTAAATATGTTAAAAGATTATATTAAAGAAAAATATAATAAACCAGGAAATGTTTATTTAGGATTAGTACATAGATTAGATAGACCAGTTGGTGGAGTAATGGTGTTCGCTAAAACAAGCAAATGTGCTTCTAGGTTATCAGAACAAATTAGAAATAAAGAGTTTAATAAAATATATAATGCAGTTGTGATTGGTGAAATAAATGAAAGTGGAGTTTTAGTAGATAAATTATTAAAGGATGAGAAAACCAATATAGTAAAAGTAGATGATAGGGGAAAAGAAGCAATATTAGAATATAAAAGAATAAAATGTATAGATAATTTATCTTTAATAGAAGTAAAACTAAAAACAGGAAGAAGTCATCAAATAAGAGTTCAACTTGCGAATCTAGGTTTTCCATTATATGGAGATCAAAAGTATAATAAAGATGCTAAGGTTGGTGAACAAATAGCATTGTTTTCTAAAAAGATATCATTTGCTCATCCAATAACAAAAGAAATAATGAATTTTGAAATAGAATTACCAAATAAATATCCATTTAAGATATTTAAAGGAGAAAAAAATGAATGAAATAGTTATTAATCTTGATGTAAGAGATAAGAAGTATTTTGTTAGTAAGTATAATGATGATGTGATAGATCCTGAACTCAGTTCATATATTATGAATTATATGATTGGTACTAGTCTTAAAGACAAAGTCACAATGAAGATTGAGTGTAAATTTGAATTAACAGAAGAAGAGAAAGATAAATATTCTGCTATTATCAAGAAAGAATTTAAAGAAAATATTGATGAAATAGATGGTGAAACATATAAATCTAATGTTAGAAAGTTTACTGTGTTATTGCTTGGAACAATATTTATAGCATTATCTTATTTTATTGATGCTTCACTTGGCCATATATTATCTCAAATTCTTACTGTATTTGGATGGGTTGCTTTATGGGAAGTAGCATATGCAGTGTTATTTGGGGATGCTAAAAAAAGAAGAAACTTAAAAAGATATAAACAATTATATAATTCAAAGATTGAATATGTAGAAAAGAAATAATTGTAAAATCAAATTAATAATAAATAAAGACGTTAAATATTTGTTATAATGTAGAAGGAGTGTGTGATATGGAATTTGTAAGTAATACTGATTATTTAGATCAACATTTTTTAGTTGATAAGAAAGTTATTAATGCATTTATTGATACTTGTGAATTTAAAATAACTGAAAGTGTAGTTGAAATAGGTCCGGGGAAATGTGCATTAAGTGAGATAATTGCTAAAAAAGTAGGTAATCTACTGTTAATAGAAAGTGATAAAAGATTAGACCATTTTATAAGAGTATTAATGGATAAATATTCTAATGTTAATGTTATATGGGATAATGTATTAAATACATATATACCACCATGTGATAAAATTGTATCCGCTTTACCTTATTCAATAACTGAACCTTTTATTGAAAAACTACTTAGATGTGATTTTAAAGAAGGAATATTTATTGTTGGTAATAACTTTGCTACTAATGTAGTAGAGAATAGTCATAATAAACTTAGTCTTCTAACAAACTCATTCTTTAAAGTCGAAAAGATTATGGAAATAACTCCTAATTCATTTGAACCAGCACCTAGAGTGATGTCCGCATTAATTAAAATGAGAAAACTAAAAAGAAGTGAACTTTTAGATGACCCTAAGATGTATGTAATAAGGGAGATGTTTTTTAGAAGAGGAGCTAAGTTAAAGAATAGTTTAATGGAAGCATTAATTGAATTAGATAAAGCAAGAAATAAAAAATTAACAAAAAGAGAAAGTAAAGAAATAATAGAAAAGTTTAAATTAGATAAAGAAATGTTAAATAAAGAAATGGAACAATTATCTAATAATGACTATGAAGTTATATTTGAAACCATTAAGGTAAAATAATGCTTTTTTATTGAAATTACATATGACTTATATTATAATATCCTTGAAGTGATATTATATGTATAGTATTAATCATGTAATTATGTATACTAATAGTATCACACTTAGTTAGATTCCTTTAAGATAATAACTAGTGTGAATTTTTTTGCATATCATAAAGGAGAAATAATGGTAGAAATAGGTTTAAATAAAATAAATAAAAGTTATGGTTTTAATAAGGTATTAAATGATTTTAGTATGTCTATTAAAACTAATGAAAAAGTGGCTTTAATTGGGCCTAATGGTTGTGGTAAAACAACTACAATTAAAATAATAGCCTCTATTGAAAACTGTGATAGTGGTATTGTTAGTATAAGAAAAGAATCAAAGATTGGATATTTAGAACAAATACCTTCTTTGTATGATGAAAATGTTACTGCTGAAGAAGTGTATTTAAAAGGAATTGAATGGTTATTAGAGTTAAAAAGTGAACTCGATACATTATCTAATAATCTATCATCTAGCGAAAAGTCTATTAAAAAATACACTGCTTTAAGAGAAGAATTTGAAATTAAAGGTGGATACTTACTTAATGAAAAAATTAATAAAATAAAGCATGGATTTAAGTTAAGCGATGAGTTATTAAATACTCCATATAATAAATTATCTGGTGGAGAGAAAACAATTATTAATTTGGCTAGTTTAGTATTAAGTAACCCAGATATTCTATTACTTGATGAACCAACCAATCATTTAGATATTGATACTCTTGAATGGTTTGAAGAATATCTTAAAAGTTATTCTGGTACAGTTTTAATAATATCACATGATAGATATTTTCTTGATAGAGTTGTTAATAAAATAATATTTATTAATAATGGAAAAGAAGATATTTATTATGGTAATTATTCATATTATGTAAATGAATATGAGAAGAGATTATTACTTGAATTTCAAAGTTACAAAAATCAACAAAAAGAAATTAAAGCAATAAATGAAGCAATAGAGAGATATAGAGAATGGGGAGAGAAAAGTGATAATCCTATGTTCTTTAGACGAATGCATGCTTTAGAAAAGAGATTAGAAAGAATTGAATTAATAGATAAGCCTGTAAAGAAAAAAGAATTACCTATTACATTTAATACATTAGTAAGAACTGGTGACAATGTACTTTCTATAAAAGATTTTACACTTGAAATAGGTAATAAAGTATTACTTGATAATGTAAAATGTAATATTTATTTTACAGACAGAATTTGTCTAATGGGTAGAAATGGTTCTGGGAAGACAACTTTAATTAAAAATATAATGAATAATACACATGATAATATAAAAATAGGTACAAATGTTAGAATTGGGTATATTCCACAAGAAATAAGATTTGATAACGAAGACTTAACCATATTTGAATATGTTAGATCATTCTTTGTAGGGAATGAAAGTGAACTTAGAAGTAAATTAATACAATTTTACTTTGGGAATGAATCACTTAAAAAGAAAATTAATACTTTAAGTGGAGGAGAAAAAGTAAGAATTAAATTACTTGAACTTATACTTAAAGATATTAATTTATTAATTCTTGATGAACCAACTAATCATATAGATATTGATACTAGAGAGTTACTTGAAAGTGCATTATTAGAGTTTAAAGGTACAATTCTATTTATAAGTCATGATAGATTCTTTATTAATAAAATAGCTACTAGAATAATAAGAATTGAAAATAAGAAATTAGTTTCTTATGAAGGTAATTATGATAGTATTAAAGATAAAGTAGTTGAAGAAGTAGTTGAAGAAAGAAAGTATGAAATAAAGATTAATGGAAGTAATAGGTTAAATGAATTTATAAAAGATGCTAGGTTAGAAGAAATAACTATTGGCTGTTCTTCAAAAAAAGTATATAAAATAAGGAAAAAGAGTAAAACATTTTTCTTAAAAATAGCTGATCATTTAAGTGAAGAAGCAATAAAACTTGATTATTTGAGTGATAAAGTACTATGTCCTGAAAAAGTATTTTATGAAAAGTATAATAATAAATCATATTTATTAACAAAGAGTTTAGATGGAGAAATGTTATGTAGTGAATACTATAAAAGGAATCCTCTTGTTGGTATTAAAGTTATAGTTGAAGCATTCAATAATTTATATAATATTAATTATATTGATTGTATGTTTGATGAAACCATTGATACGATGATTAAAGAAATAGAGAAAGATTTTGTTGATGAATCAATTACTGATGAAAGATACTCTAAAAGATTCCCAACAAGAAGGTCTATGCTTAATTATCTTAAAGGTAATAAACCAAAGTCTGTTATTGGTTTTATTCATGGTGATATGTCATTACCTAATATATTTGGTAAAGATGATAAATTTACTGGAGTTTTGGATGTTGATATGTGTGGTGTTGGAGATATTTATTATGATATAGTTATATGTGAAATATCAATAGAGAGAAATTATGGTAAAGAGTATGTAGATGTATTTTATAAGGAACTTGGAATTGAAAAAGATGAATTTAAAAGTGATTACTATAGAATATTACAATTTATCTAATGTAATGGAGTAAAAATGAATAAACCTAAGATTAAAATGATAGATAATAATGATTTAGTTAAATCTATTAATGATGTGGATATTACTAATAGTATTTATGATGGAGATATCATTAATGATAAAATGAAAATATGTAATATAACTATTGATGGGTGTATTTTTAAGAATATTAAATTTAATAATGTTGAGTTTAGAAGTGTGGATTTAATTGACTGTATATTTGAAGATTGTGATTTATCAAACAAGGTATTTGATGAGAAATTAATATCAAGGGTTGAATTTCATAATTGTAAGTTAACTGGTTCTTCATTTATTAATAGTTCAATTAAGGATGTGTTAATTAGTAATTCAATATGCAAATATACTAATTATTCAAACTCTAGAATTCATAATATGAATATAGAAAATAGCGATTTAAGTGAATGTGTGTTTATGGAAACAAAGATAAATAATATTAAATTTGATAAAGATTTATTTAATAGAAGTGAGTTTATTAACACTAATTTAAAAGATGTAGATTTCTCTACATCTGATATTAATGATATATCTTTTGATATGTATTCTATTAATAATATTGTTGTTAATTCTTTTCAATGTTCTAGTTTAATCGGAATGCTTGGGGTTAAGATAAAAGATTAGTAATATCTATTTACTTCAAATCTTTCTAAGGTAATATTTTCATTATTTGAAATATTGCCTTTTTTCATTGCTATATCTACTTGTTCATCTGCTGTTTTAACACTATCAATATTTGGAAGTAACAATCCTTTTTTATAACCTGAAGTTACAATTACTCCATACTTTTTAACATTAAGTTCATCTTTTGAACTAATGTGCTCAATCTCTCCAAGCACATCAACACTATAAGCCATATATGGAAGTTCACTTTCAGTGACTCTATTAAATCTATAATCTTCAGAACATGATTTAATTGCGTTTTCAATTATCTCTTCTGCTAAAGAGTTACATGTTGGATGAATTGTTCCAATACAACCTCGCAAGTTATCATACTTATGAAGTGTAACAAATACTGCTTTTTTATTATTAAGCATTTCTTTTGTAACATAGTTTGGCATAGCAAGTTTTTTGCCTTTTGTAACAAATAGTTCAACTGTTTCTCTTGCTAGTTTTACATACTCTGATTCATTAATTCTTTTATTATTTATATCTTCTTTTTCTTTTATTAAATAATTATCTAAGAAATCTCTTTTAATATTTTCTTCTTTTGGTAAAAATGTACATATTCCGTATCCAACACCAAATGGTCCTTCATAAGAAAGCATTTTAGCTTCAACATTTTGTTTATCAAGTGACCCAGCCATCATTGTAAAAGATGGATGACCACATTCAGCTGCTTCTTCTAATAAATTATTACTATATTCAAATAGTTCGTTGAAGTTTGCATTTTTCATAGTGTTCATTATTCTTTTATCATAAATTGGTCCCAACTCATTAAATCCATATGGACCTGATTCAAGTAATCTATGTGATAAATCACCAGAAGCAACTATTGATACTCTTCTGTTTAATTTATTTGAAACTTCTTTTATTGCCATGCCTAACTTATAATGTTTTTTTAATGGCATTGATGTTACTCCAATTACTACATAATTAATATCTTTAAAATATTTATTTAAAAAATATAATGGAACCATAGTGCCATGATCTAATTTTTCTTTCTTTTCTCCTAAGTATCCACAATCTTCATACGATTTTGATAATTCTGTTATAAAATCTTTATCATAGTTTAATTTGAATTTAACATCACTTGCGCCAAAAGAACCAAAATCGCCAGAAGATTCATTTTCTGTTAAAATATGAAAGTAATCACTATAATATGGTGCATGTGGAGAGATAATAATTATTGTATCAGGCTTACTATCTTTAATAAATTTACATGCTTCATTATAAGATTTAACTGTATTTGAAATTTTTGTTTCGCTTCCTTTACCTACACTTGGAACAATAAGTGGTGGATGTGGAACCATAATTGAACTTACTATCATTTGTCAGTCTCCTTTAAAGAATTATAACACATTTTTAATAAGTGTGATAGAATATAGTTAATAGGTAGTAGTTTGATATGATTTTTTAATAGTGAGGTATTAATGAAAGAGAAATATTTAGTTACTGGTGCTTGTGGACATTTAGGTCTTAATTTAATTAGTGAACTTGTCAAGAGAAATAAAGAGATAAGGGTTTTTGTTTTACCAAATGATAAAAATATAAAATATTTACCTGAAAATATTGAAATATGTTATGGAGATGTTACTGATAAAGAAAGCTTGTTACCATTTTTTAGGAAAGAAGAAGGATATGAATATATTGTTATTCATTGTGCAGCAATAGTAAGTATTGCCTCTTCATATAGTGAACTTGTTCATAATGTTAATGTTAATGGAGTTAAGAATATTGCTGACTTGTGCCTTCAAAATAAAGTTAAGAAACTAATTTATGTTAGTTCAGTCCACGCTATTAAAGAAGAAGCAAATAAAGGACTTATTAGGGAAACTAGAGACTTTAATCCTGATTATGTAGAAGGGCTGTATGCTAAAACAAAAGCTGAAGCAAGTGCATATGTTTTAGAATTATGTAATAAAGGACTTAATGCAATTATTGTGCATCCTTCTGGAATATTTGGACCTAATGATCATGGCCCAGGACATTTAACAGAGTTAATAATAGATTATGCTAAAAAAAGATTGACAGCAGCTGTAAGCGGAGGATATGATTTTGTTGATGTGAGGGATGTAGTAGACGGAATCATGTTAGCAATAGAAAAAGGTAAAATTGGTGAATGTTATTTATTAACAAATAAATATTATAGTGTAGAAGAAATACTTAGTTTTGCTTCCGAATCAATTAAATATAAGAAGATTAAAACATATTTGCCTTTATGGTTTGCTAAATTAACAGCTCCCTTAGCTGAACTTTATTATAAAATATTAAAACAGCCTCCTTTATATACTTCATACTCGCTATATACTCTTGAAAGTAATTCTAACTTTTCTCATGAAAAAGCAACTAAAGAATTAGGTTATAATCCAAGAGATATTAAAGTAACAATTGATGATACAGTTAAGTATTTAAAAGAAAACAAAATGATATAGGAAGGTTATATGAAAGTATTGATATTATCATGTGGTACGGGTGAAGGACATAATAGTGCCGCTAAAGCTATAGAAGAAGAATTTAAGAGAAGGAATATTAACGTAACATTTAAAGATGCATTATCTTTTGGCAATAACAAAGCTGAAAAAATAGTGAAATCATTTTTTAATGGAGTAGCGGTTAAAACACCTTCTTTATTTGGAGTTATGTATAAAGCAGGACAAGTAGTAAGTAATCCTGAACTTAAAAGTCCAGTATATTATGCTAAT
>CAYVZW010000036.1:0-7423 GCA_964456325.1 uncultured Clostridium sp.
TTCACCTTTTTCATATTGAATTTGTCTTAATGCTTCAATAAATGCTTGAGACTCAATGTCCCCAACAGTACCACCAATTTCAGTAATTACAACGTCTGCTCCAGAACTTATTCCTGCCTCATACACTTTAGCTTTTATTTCATTGGTGATATGTGGAATCATTTGAACAGTGGCTCCTAGAAATTCTCCTTTTCTTTCTTTTTCAATTACTGATGCAAAAATTTTACCACTTGTAATATTTGATGAATAATTAAGTTCCTCATCAATAAATCTTTCATAATGTCCTAAATCTAAATCCGTTTCACATCCATCATAAGTTACATAAACTTCTCCATGCTGAATAGGATTCATAGTCCCTGGATCAACATTAATATAAGGATCAAACTTTTGCATAAACACCTTATATCCCCTTGACTTTAAAAGTAAAGCAATAGATGATGCGGTAATACCTTTACCTAACCCCGAAACAACACCCCCAGTAACAAATACATACTTTGTCATAAATAAAAAACACCTCACTGTTTTGAGATGACCTTATAGGCTCTATTAAATTATATTATAATTAATTATAGTTTTTAAATACCTACATTAAAAGTTACAGCAAACTTTACAAATTTTTTAGCTCACATAAAAATGAATACAATAAAATAAGTTGAAAATAATAGTATTATGCTTTATAATAAATATATAAAAGATAGAGGTCCAAATGGAAAAAGGCGCTAAAACAATTTTGATTTTAATAGTTATACTAATTCTAACAATAATTGCTGTTTTTATAAAGCAGAACTTTGAAGATGGGACTTTTAATAAAAAAGGAATTGTTACATTAAATATTATTTCAAGTAATGAGAATATTGATTTAGAAAATGATATTTTAGATTTAGTTAAATCAGATAAAATTGAATTGAATTTTACATACGACGACACTTTAGCAATTATGGATAGATTAAATGCTGGTGAACAATATGATGCCGTATGGATGTCTAATTCACTATGGATGAATCAAATAACAAATTCATCAGTATCTATTACAAATTCTAAATCAACAAGTATTAATCCTGTTATTTTTGGAATTAAAAAATCAAAAGCCGAAAGTTTGGGTTTTGTTAATAAAGATGTATATACAAAAGATTTAGTTAATAAAATTGCAAATAAAGAACTTAAATTTGCAATGTCGAATCCAACTTCTACAGATAGTGGTGCTTCTGCTTATCTAGGAATTTTATCCACTTTGGCAGGAAATCCAGAAATACTTACAAGTGAAATAATAAATACAAATGAAATAAAATCGGAATTAAAAACATTCTTTACAGGGTTAGAGAGAACTTCTGGAAATGAAGAGTATCTTGAAGAATTATTTCTTAATGGGGATTATGATGCTGTAGTTACATATGAATCAACAATTATAAGAATTAACCAAACATTAGTAAGTAACGGAAAAGAACCATTGTATGCAATATATCCAGTTGATGGTGTATCTATTTCAGATAGTACACTAGCATATATAGATAATAAAGATGATCAGAAGAAAGAAGCATTCTTAACACTTCAAAATCATTTACTAAGTAATGAAGGTCAACAATTATTAGAAAAGTATGGAAGGCGTACATGGTATGGTGGCATTAATGAAAACGTACCACAAGATATATTTAATTCAGATTGGGGTATAAACACTACAAAGTATATAACACCTATAAAATATCCAAGCACAAGTGTAATTAATGAAGCAATAAGAATATATCAAGATGAATTAAGAAAACCTGTTCATATTGTATTTTGCTTAGATTATTCTGGAAGTATGAAACAAAATGGAATAAATGAATTAAGAAGCGCCATGAAATATATATTAAGTGAAGATGCGTCTAATGATTTAATTCAATTCAAAAGTGAAGATAAAATAGATATTATACCATTTGCTACTACAATAGACGAAATATGGTCATCACAAAATGCATCAGATAGAGCTGTATTAATAAATAAAATATATGAAAGAGTTCCAAATGGAAGTACTGCATTATATCCAGCTGCTAGTAGTGCAATTAAATTACTTGAAAATGAAGATAGTGACAAATATAATTCATCTGTAATAATAATGACAGATGGACTTGCAAACGTTGGAAATTACAACGAATTTAGAAACACTTATAAAGCAGTAAATAAGAATATACCAATATATTCAATTATGTTTGGTTTAGCTTCTGAAAAAGAGTTAAATGAACTAGCAAGCATAACTAATGGTAAAGTGTTTGATGGAAAAGAAAACTTAATTGGAGCATTTAAAGAAGTTAGAGGATATAACTAGAAAAGAGGAAGTGTGAAAAACAAAGAAGCAATATCGGTAATCGTTGGAACAGCATTTTTTACTATTCCTTATTTGGCACTTTCAGTGTCTGTATTACCATCACTATTAATTGGAGTATCTGCATATGGAGCAAGTGAGTTACTCTTCTCGGAAACAAAAAAAATACAAGGACAAAAAAACACAACAAAAAGTATTAATAATGTATTAAATAAAGCAAGAGAGAATAACAAAGAATTAGTAAAACTATCAAAAGTTCTTAACAATGAAGAAACAACAGCATCTCTAATAGAGATAACCGTAACAATTAATAAAATAATTGATACCGTTGATAAAAAACACAGTAAATTTAAAAATATTGATAACCTTTTTGATTATTATTTACCTATACTAGTAAAAATAGTTACAAGATATGATGAAATTGAAAATCAAGAATTGTCTTCCAAAGAAGGTAAAAAGTTTATTGAATCAGCTGATAATATGATAAAAGAAGCAAATGATTCATTTAAGAAATTACTTGATAGCTTATATCAATCAGATATAGTGGATGCAGATGCTGAAATGAAAGTATTTAATACAATGTTAAAATCCGATGGATTAAGTAATGAAATTGAAATTAAAGGAAAGGAGTAATTATGGATAAGAAAAAGATAATTGGAATTGGAATATTCATTGCACTAATACTAATAATCATTGCTATAAAATACATTTATAACAACAAAGATAATGTTAAGTATAGCAATTTAACTACAGTATATGTCGCAACAGGTGGAGGAAAAGAAGATTTTCTTGCCGATGAAGATGTTCAAAAAATATTAAAAGAGAAATATAAGCTGAATGTTGTATTTGATTCATGGAGCAATGGAAAAACAATTAAACTTCCACTTATTAGAGAATCAATTGGACTGGGGAACTCAACTATAATAAGTGCATTATCATCAGGCACTGAATATACTATTAACTCTGAAGGAGTATCAAAATATGATGCACTATTCACATCTGATCAAAGATTCTATGACTATTATAAGTTGCAACCTAATAGTGAATTAGGAGAGTCGGCAAGATATACAGTACTTAATGGAGGGCTAACACTAAATACTCCGATTGTAATATATAGTTGGACAAAAGTAGTAGATGCATTAATTGAAGAAAATATCGTTACACTAACAGATGGAACATATTACATAACAGATATGACAAAACTAATGAATTATATTTTTGAAGGTAAAAAATGGTCTGATATAGGATTGGATGAATTATATGGTACAATAAATATAGCATCCACTGATCCTGTGTCTTCATCTCCAGGAGCTACGTACTACGGATTATTGTTATCAATATTAAGTGAATCACAAGTAACAGCAGAAAATATTGAAAACAATCTACCCAAATTAAAAGAATTTTATAAAAAATCAGGTTATATGAATAACACACCAGCAGATTTATTCGAAAGATATTTAAAAACTGGTATGGGCGGAGAACCAATGATTGTTGATTACGAGAAAAGTATGATAGAATTTGCCATTTCAAATCCAGATGGATTTAATCAAATTAAGGAACAAATTAGAGTACTTTATCCTAAACCAACAATATGGAATTCACACTGTATGACAGTATTTTCAGAAAACGGAGAATTATTATACAAAGCATTTGAAGATGCCGAAATACAGCAAATAGCTTGGGAAAAATATGGATTTAGAACTGGAGTTTCAGGAGGAAGTTACGATGTATCCTCAATAGGAATCGGAGTTCCACAATCAATAACAAGTACAGTAACAAGTTTAAAAATGGATACTTATAATAAATTAATTGATTGTTTAAAGGAAAATTAGTAGGAGGTAAATAATGGAATTAAAAGTAGAAAAGAAATTGGACGGAAAGGAATTACAAGAATTAGTTTTAAAAGAAAAACACGTAACGAATGAAGAGATTGAAAAATCATTAAATTACGATGCACTTTCTGATGAAGAAAAAGAAGCCGTAGATGAATTTAATAAAAAAGTTGACGTATTTGATGCAACCCAAGTTCTTCAGTATGGAGCACCAGCTCAAGAAAAAATATCAGAATTCTCTGATAGTGTATTAGAAGATGTAAGGACAAAGAATACTGGAGAGGTTGGAAATTTATTAGCAGATTTAGTTTCACAAATTAAATCATTCAATCACGATGTTACAGATGATAAGAAAAATATAATCGAAAAATTATTTAGTAACGCTAAAAGAGAATTGAATAGAATCATTGCTAAATATAATAAAATAGACACTAATATTGATACAATAGAAAAAGGATTAGAAAAAGATAAAATTCAATTATTAAAAGATATTACTATATTTGATACAATGTATGATAAAAATTTAGAGTTCTTTAAAGAAATATCATTATATATAATTGCTGGAGAAAGAAAACTAAATGAATTACGTAATGAAGTATTACCCGAATTAAAAAAGAAAGCTGAAGAAAGCAAAGATCAACTTGATGCACAAAAAGTAAGTGACATGGAAAGCACAATCAATAGATTCGAAAAGAAAATATATGATTTAAAAACTACAAGAATAATATCAATACAAATGGCACCTCAAATTAGAATGCTACAAAATAATGAAGCAGAACTTGTAGAAAAAATTCAAAGTTCAATTACAAATACTATACCTTTATGGAAGAATCAAGTAGTGTTAGCACTAGGAATAACAACAGCAAAACAAGCACTTCAAGGACAACAAGCTGTATCTAAATTAACTAATGAAATGCTTACTAAGAATAGTGAAACATTGAAACAAGGAACTATTTCAATCGCAGAAGAATCTGAAAAGGCTATCGTTAATGTTGAAACATTGCAAAAGACAAATCAAGATATTATAGATACATTAGACAGCGTAATTAAAATACATGAAGATGGAAAGATTAAACGTCAAGAAGCTGAAAAATCATTAGAAGAAATTGAAAAACAACTAAAAGAAAAAATGATTGAAATCAATGTAAATAAATAATGAGACGTACCGCCAAAGAAATTTGACGGTGAATTTTATAAGGAGGATTATGGAAAACAGAAACTACTTTGACAATATGTATAATGATTTTTTCGGAGTTGAAAAAGAACTTCGGCCAAATAATAAAAGTGTAGAAAATTCAAATAAAGATAATAAAATGTCTGACTATTTCAAAAGAATTAATCAATTATATATAGATGATGAATCAAAAGAATTATTAAAACAAATTATAGAATATATGAGGAAATATGAAGAACACATAGAAGAAAACTATATTTCATTTCAAATAATAATACACTCAAGTGATAAAGAGACAATAAATGAAATTGTAGATATTATTTCGGAGTTATCTAATTATTTCAATTATGTTAAAGGAAAATCATATGAGCTATCCATGTATGAAATAAATAACAATTCAATAATGAACAATACATTTATGGATAACAGCATTACTCAAATTACTAATTTGAAAGGACTTGATATATTATCTTTAGAAACTAAGAAGAGATTATTCCATGAAATTGAAGAACATGTAAAAAATCATATTAACTCAATTACAATTATAGATGGAAATGAAAATGAATTAAATAGTTTCTTTTTAGAAAAACCAGAATTAAAAGCAAAATATTTTAATTTTAATATTAATGGCAAAAACCCAACAATACAAGAATATTATAATAGCATAAAAGAAAACTTAAAATTAACAGATAAAGAAAATATCCAGTTACTTGATTATTTAACATCAGTATATGGCAAAATAAATGACTTTGCAGCTTATAAAATTAAAATAGTAAATGACATATCATTCACTAAGAAAGTTCCAGAAATCGAAAAAACAAAGCCTTTAGATGAAGTGTTTAAAGAGTTAAATGATTTAGTTGGATTAAAAAAAGTTAAAAAGGTATTATATGAATTAGTAGATTTAATTAATTTACAAAAAAAGGATAATGACTTAAAAATAAGTAATATTAATTTACATATGGTATTTTTAGGTAATCCAGGTACTGGAAAAACAACAGTTGCAAGAATAATCGCAAATATTCTATATAATTTAAAATACATCAATGAAAATAAATTAATAGAAACATCAAGTAAAGACTTAGTCGCAGAATACGTTGGTCAAACTGCACCAAAGACTAATTCGGTTATTGAAAAAGCATTAGGTGGAGTCTTATTCATTGATGAAGCATACTCACTAGCAAGTAAAAGTAATGATAATTCCTATAATAAAGAAGCAGTATCAACATTAATACAAGCTATGGAAAATAATAGAAATAATTTAGTAGTAATTTTTGCTGGTTATACAAAAGAAATGCAAGACTTTTTAAACTCAAATTCCGGAATAGTATCAAGAATAGGTTATACTTTAGAGTTTGATGACTATTCAGAAGATGAATTAACTGAAATATTTAATAATTTTATGAAAAAATCAGGGTTTAAAGTAGAAAAAGAAGCAGAAGATTTGCTAAAAAAGATTATTAATGAAAATAAAAGTATGCCAAACTTTGGAAATGCAAGATTTGTAAGAAATATATATGAAAAGACTTTAATAAAACATGCAAGTAATACTAAAAATACAAAAGATAAAAACAAATTAATAACTATTGTTAAAGAAGATATTAATACAGATAATTTAATAATGAGCAAATAAAAAGATTGTTATAAGTATTTAAACAATCTTTTTTGTTACTATTTTATAGTTGCACTAGGTTCTTCACCTTCAAAATAATTTGAAGAAACAAGACTAACACTAGTTATTTTTAAGTTTTCATCAACAACTATATCATATTGAGCATATATGACATTATCTTCATTTTCAAATGTTCTATCATATATAAATTTTATTGATTCAGTGCCGGCTTTAACAGTTTTAAATGAATAATAATGCTTTCCTCCAGAGCCAACAATACCTTCATCAACTTCATCAGCAACATACTCATCTTTCTCTATTTTTAAATAATCTTCTCCGGTTAAATTTTCATATCCCCAGTTATACCCCGTAGTTGGATTACTAGAAAACACAAATTCAACTGTATCTTTATTTCCTTCAGTTTTATTGTTACAGCCAATTAATACAAAACAAAATAATAATAAAATAATACTAAATACATATTTTTTCATATGTTTCTCCTAATG
>CAYVZW010000036.1:7523-9630 GCA_964456325.1 uncultured Clostridium sp.
TGTGCATCATCATAAAAGTGTTTTGAAATACCCCTCAAATTATCCCCTCTTTGTATAGTATATTCTATACATTGTATGTCCTCATCTTCATCACATGCATATGCTTTTTTACATCCCGTTGAAAATATCATGCTAGTAGAAAGTATCATTGTTCCAATTCTTGCGACTCTTTTCTTATCTTCTATATCCATAAGTTTCCTCCTAATACAATTATATACTATTTTACTTATTAAATCAATTTTCACGACAACTGCATTTTATTTTTATAAATATTATGATATATTATTAATGGAGAATGAATATGAATAATTATTATGTTTTACTAGACACTGATATAAAAGATAATATAGATGATACTATGTCTCTTTCTTATCTTTTGACAGAAAAAAACTGTATATTAAATGGAATAACTATAGTTGGGAATAACGGTCTTACTAAAGCAAAGATTGCTAATTCTATATGTAGGGTGTCAAAAAAACAAGTGCCTATTTATATAGGACTTGAAAACACGCTTCCTAATGAATGGGCTTTTTCAACAATTAATGAAGATATATTACAAAAATACCCACATAGTGATACATATGAAGGCAACTTTGTAGATTTCATGTATGCCACTCTTAAAAACAATCCATATTCAGTAACTATAATATGTATTGGTGCCTTAACAAATATTGCAAAGCTAATTGAAATATATCCTAACTGCACTGCGTTTATGAAAGAACTTAGAATATGTGCTGGGGTATTTAGTGAAGAATTAACTAATTCTGAAATGATGCCATTTATCAATCAAAACATATGGAGTGATGCAGAATCAGCAAAGAAAGTATTTAATTCAAATATTAATTCAATTAAAGTATATGGTTATGAAATAACAAAAGATTTATGTGTGACAAGAGAAGAATTAACTAAAAAAGCAAATACTGACTTATTAAAATGCATAATAGACTTCGCAGATAAATCATTAAATGTTTCCGAACCATCATTTAATGACTCACTTCCATCTGTTTCACTTTTTAATGAGGACATTTGTGAATACAAAAAAGGTAGAATTGAAATTAATTTCAAAGAAAGAAAAGATTCGCCAAAATATGCATCCACTACTTTTATTGAAGATGAGTTGGGTAATATTGACTTATGTACTCACGTAAACAAAGACAAATTTTTTCTTAAGTTGTTTGAAATATTAAGCACACCACTAAATGACAAGAATTTATTTATGATTTGTAATAAACTAAATGAAGATGCAAAATCAAAATTGCCCGAAGGATATCACTTTAGAAATCTAAAAGAAAGTGAGTTAGAACTTTGGCTTAGTTTTCCATTTGATAAAGAGACTGAATATATAGAACACGCACAGTATATGAAAGAATATTATGAGAATAATTACTCAAAAGATAAAGATTCTTTCTTTAAAAGATGCACAGTGATATGTGATAAGAATGATTATCCTATTGCAACAGTCTTAATCTCTAAAAAAGACAATAAACATACATTAGTTGAATGGTTAAAAGTTAAAAAAGATTATGAGAATCAAGGAATAGGAAGAGCATTATTAACTTACGCATTAACTTCTATTATGGATAAAGACTACCCATTGTTTCTTAGAATTGAGCCTGAAGATATTAAAGCAATAAAGTTATTTTCAGATTTTGGCTTTAGTTTTATATCAAAACCACTCATTATAAATGGAATGAGTAATAACCTATCCGAATCAATTAAAGAACTACAAGAAAATATGAGAAGTGAAGAATTCTTAAAATTAAAACAATTAGATTTAAGTAACTACGAACAAGAGGAACAAAAATGAGAACTATAATAGTTGGAAAAACTTATAAACATTTTAAAGGAAATCTATATAAAGTAATAGATATAGTTAATGATTCAGAATCAAACAATAATAAAGAATATGATAAAGTAGTTATCTATGAAGCACTATATGGTGAACATCTAAAATGGGCAAGACCATATGATATGTTTAATAGTGAAGTAGATCATGATAAATACCCAGATATTAAGCAAAAATATAGATTCGAAGAATATAAGGATAATTAATTCAAATAAAAACTTACAAACCATATTGATTCGTAAGCTGTTTTCAAATGGAGCA
>CAYVZW010000037.1:0-9364 GCA_964456325.1 uncultured Clostridium sp.
ATTTTATTAAAAAAAGAAGCCTTTTAATTAGCTTCTATTATTCCATAATCTCCATCTTTTCTTTTATATACTACATTTATTTTCTCTGTTTCAACATTCTTAAAGATAAAGAATGAATGCCCAAGTAATTCCATTTCAGTAATTGCTTCTTCTTCATCAATTGGTTTTAAGAATACTTCTTTTCTTCTAACAATTGTTTCTGGTTGTTCAAATAATTCTTCTATTTCTGGAAATTGAACTTCTGATTTATTCTTCTTTTTCTTTTTACCCGTGATTTTATCTTTATACTTTTTAAATTGTCTTTCTAATTTATCTACTACTAAATCAATAGCGGCATATAAGTCTTCATTTGCTTCTTCAGCCCTAATGTTGTATTTACCACTCCATACTGTAACCTCAACTTTTTGCTCTTTACCTTTGGTAGAAACAATAGCTTTAGCTTCTACTTCATCATTGTCATCTAGGTACTTTTCAACCCTTGATAGCTTATCTTTAATGTACTTATTGATTGCTTCTGTAACATCAATTTTGTTTCCTCTAATATTATATTTCATATCATTCCTCCTAATATTAGAATAACATATTATATAATTTTTATCTACAAAATCACAAAAAAAACACATATTTTTACATATGTGTTATACAGTTGTGTATTTAACTTCTCTAACATCAATTGCTTGACCACCTTTAGTAGTTTCTATTAAAGTAAAGTCAACAATGTCTCCCTCTTTAAGTGTCTTGTATCCTTCACAAATAATAGCCGAATAATGAACGAATATATCTTCATTTGGATTTTTTTCATATTCAATGAATCCGTATCCTTTGTCATTGTTAAACCACTTAACTCTACCTCTACACATTTTAACACCTTCCCTTCTTTAATTTAATCATAATGCATAAATATCCCATAAACAATAAAAAGAATACCCAAAAATTCGACACATTTTTTACTTAATGCGCTAAATCATATTATTTTGTCATAATCTATAATTTTATACTATTTTATTCTTTATTATGAAACATTATAACAAACATTCATTATATTACATTATACAGTCACAAATTATTTTAATTTAATATTATTCTTATAATCAAGAGGAAGTATGAAAGAAGTAATAGTTAGTAATACAGTAAATAATATTAAAAAGCTTAACAAGTATTCTGACACTCAATTAAAAGAAATCAAGTATGGGTTGGAATCTTTATATCTTACATGCACAAAAATTATAGTTATTTCTATTATTTGTATACTTACTAATTTAATAAAAGAATTAATATTATTTGTATTATCATTTGGACTAATAAAACTAACTGCATTTGGATTACATGCAAAAAAAAGTTGGCAATGTTGGATAACATCAATACCTATTTTTGTCATTATACCATTGTTAATTAAGTACTTGTTTATTCCTCCAATTATTATATATTGTTTTTTGCCAATTCTTTTTATCATAATATGTTTATATGCGCCTGCAGATACAGAAAAAAGACCGCTAATAAGTAAGAAAAAAAGATTGATTTATAAAATATTATCTATTATCACATGCTTAATATACTTTATTCTTATACTATTATTAAATAATCAATATATAAGTTCTGTTCTATTTTATTCTATTTTATTAGAATGTTTGCTTATAAATCCTTTAAGTTATAAACTTTTTGGATTGAGATATAGAAATTATCTTACTTATAAGATGAAAGGAGGTATAAAATGAAAATATTTGCTTGGTTAGCAGCAGTTGGAGCATTGGTTGCTGCAACTTCTACTATGGGATGCTGGAGTTTCTTACTAGATGAGTCTGAAATGCCAGAATCATTATTATAAAAATGATTTGAAATTGATGGTGCATTTAAGGATTGTTTTAGATTCTAAATTCAATCCTTTTTTAATTGTTTATAGATACTATAATTTTAGTTATGAAATGATTTTTTAATATATTTTGTTCCATTTTAAGACAATTGCTTTGAACAATTAACATTTGTGCAATATATAATCCTAAACCTCTATTTTTCCCTTTAGATGAATAATTCTTTTTTTGTATATTTTTAATACTTATTTTTCCGCTAAATGTATTATCTACTATCATATCTATATTGTTACCTTCTTTGTAAATATCAATAACCAATAGTTTACTTTTTGTTTTTGATGTAGCTTCTAATGCGTTATCCAATATAATTCCTGTTATTTTACATAATTTCAAATACTCTTTATGGTTTAATTTACCTAAAATGTTATTAATATTCTTTGATATTTTAATTGATGTATTGATTTTTAAATATTTTTCTTCTTTTATTTTATAATATATGATTCCTTTAAGACCGGTCGGTAATTTTCCAATATTTTTTATAGATGAATCACTGCGTTTATTATATGTATCTATAAACTCGTCTATTGTTTCATTGTACTCTTTGCAATTTTTATTCTTAAAGCTTTTTAAAGTAAGTAAATTATTTAATATTTCATGCCTTTTTATTCTATCATCATCAATCATTTTTTCATACTTTTTCATGAACTCCAACAAAACTTCAGTTTTTTCAATCTCTTTATTTGCTCTATAATTATTATAAATACACAAAATAGATACAATTACTATGCTAGCCATAATAACTAAATTAGCTTTATATATTGTTTTTAAGAAACTATCTACATAATTGATTTCTAATATTACTAATAAGAAAACTGTAACTATTAATACAACTAGATCAATAATATCTTTCTTAGCATAATTAACCTTTTTAATGTAATTGTTAATAGGTCTAAATCTTAGGGTAAGATAACTAATTGTCATTACAATTATTGAAAAAGTGCCTTTTAAATATACATTCTTATTAAAAACAGAAAAATCTATTGCTCCGAATTTTATCACTAATATAGAAAAAATTATTTCATAGAATGCTAATAAGAAATATATTATTAGTCCTTTAATAACTGTTATACCAATACTTTCATTAAAAATAATATAATATAAAATTGTAAGTGAAATAATATTAAATAAAACGGAAGTAAATGGAGAAAAACTATAATAAGTATTAAACAAAAAAAGTAATGCTTCTACGAATATTGTAATAATGCATTTGGTATTAAATTTTAACTTTTTTTCTTTGGTTATTACTTGATAACATAATGCATGAGTTAAAGCAGTTAAAAATGCAGAAAAAGTCATTACAAAAATGTCAATCCACTTCATAATGACTTATCTCTCTTTTATGTGTATTGGAAATAACATAGTCACTTTTTCCATCTTTAAAATACACTAGCATTTCATTCCAATCTATTTGTTTAACATTTTTCATGTTCAATAATGTTCCTTTTGAGCTAACAACAAAATAATTAGGAAGCGTTTTTTTAATATTTGTTATAGATATATTTTGGTAATAATTTTTTTCATTTGTCACTATTATGATTCTTCTCGATTCTCTTTGAATATAATCAATTGTAGAATAGGGAATATAATTATCAACATTATGGTATGTATATCTATAAAACGAGTTTTTATCAAACATTTTCATGCAAATGTCTAACGCTTCTTTTATATTTTTTTCTATCTCTTCACATTTACTAACAAAATCTAATATTTGTAATCTTTGCTTATATGTTTCAAATGCAAGCGAAGAATGAGCAGTACATATAATAATTGGACTTTTCCAATCATTATATGTATTCCTTATTAATCTAGCTATATCGATTCCATCTCCAGAAGGCAATTCTAAATCTAAAATATAAACTGTGTCATCTTTAACATTGTTTTTTAGATATGATAACAACATTTTGCCACAATCAGCATACTCAACGATATTAAATTCCACCTTATTATTCATCATATAAGCTAAAATAATATCCTTGACTTTCTTTCTATGATTTACATTATCTTCTACAATTATAAAGTTAATCATACTTACATCAATTCTCCTATTGTACTACTATGTCAATGATATCACAGCGTCAATATTTTTTCAACTGATTTTCACATTATTTATACTATTTATTAAACCGGTATCTATTCTATACTTTTCACTTATAACTGAAAAATAAAAGACTATCTAAAGTCTTCTATTGATAAGTTATATAGATTCTCTGGGTCTAGTACATTATTTTTATAATATACTTCAAAATGCAGTGTTGAAGTTTTGTCATTTAAGATTGATTTAGAACTTGATGCTATTATCTCACCCTGAGCAACTTTATAGCCTGTATTTACTAAAACATCTGTAAGACAACTATAAACAGATAACAAATTATCATTATGTTTTATTGTTACAATCTTTCCGTAAATTTCGTTATCTTCAACACTTATTACTTCACCATCTAATATTGATACGACATCAAAGTTTTCAGAACTTACATAATCTACTCCAGAATTTTGCATATATGTGTTTTCATAATAAATAATTGATGACTCTTGCTCAGATATATCAGATTCAAAATCATAGAAGTATTTCCCAATACTTACATTTTCGGAAATGTAAGGCTTAATGATTGTATCAGTACCTTGAATATTTACTACAGGTATTGAATCGTTAAAAACATTATCTAGTGTATACTTATAATTGATTCCTTCATTTAAGTATCTACTTATTCCTGATAGTAACAGAATTACACCCATCATTAATGATATTGCCGCAAATATATAAACAGCAGGTACTAAAATCTTTTTATAACTTTTTTCCATTTGTTCACTCTCCTAATAATAGAGTGAACTATTTTTTAATAATTATTCACTATTTTTATTCCTGTATAGTAATATTTTAATATTTCATCATATGTATATCCTATAGATGCCATAGTATTCGCTCCATACTCACTCATTCCTACGCCATGACCATATCCTTTTGTATGTATTTCTACATTATCGCCTATCTTTATTGAAAAGTCTGTTGATCTTAACGATAATAGTTTTCTGAACTCAGTTCCCTTGTACTCTTTTCCTTTTATTATAATTTTAGCAACTCTATTTGTTATATTTCTCTCTATAATTATATCACTGGATTTAATATTCGATATGCCAATTAAGTTTTCAAATTCATGCACTGTAAATACTTTGTTTTCCTCTTTATAATTATAAGAATTATCCCAATTAGAGTCTACGCTTACTAAATAATCTAATTTTTGACTAAAACATTTTCAGAATTTTCCGTATATCCATTTGATATGGCAAAATAGAAAGGAATTATTATTTCATTATTATATACCATTATTTCATTATTAGTTGACGATACTGCCTCATAAATTTTAGTATAATATTTATTAAAGTTATTTCCCCATTTTTTATTCATTTCTTCTTGTCCAATATAACATTGATCTGATGTATCTGATTTGAGTACATATTCACTATTTCTTGCTATTTTGTATCTGGCATAGGTTCTAGCAGCAACACTTAAAGCTTTTAATGCCTCAATATTAAAAGATGCTGGCATTTCGCAGGCGACAACACCAACAACGTACTCTTCCATATTTAGTGTTGAGTTTTCATTGTTATAAATAACTGTGACTTCTTTTGTTTTTACTTCATCATCGATATGAACATTGTCTTCTATTGATGCAATTATTTTTGTTTTATTAGTTTTATATACACTAGAAATAAATAGAACAGATAGAACAAATAAAAATACTATGATTTTCTCTTTCATAGTAATTCTATGTTTATATTAATTATTTATTCAATATATTATCTTTTTCTTTTTCATATTCTTGTTTTGTTAGTACTTTTTCATCATAAAGTTTCTTTATTTTTTCTAGTCTATCATATTTATCATTATTAGAAGTATATTTGCTTTCTCCTCGAATATAAAATATTAATGAAAAAACAAATGATAATTGATTAATAAACAAAAATACAATTGTCCAAATTAATATAGTCTCTCTATCACTTTCTGTGGTATTTCCGTATTTTTGGCTTATATCATGGAGTTTGCATCCTCCAATTATAGTTGGAATACCGACGATTAAACCCACAATAGTTATTGAATATAATATACCAACTACGATTGCTATAATCCCAGATACTTTTAGTAATGATTTATCTTCCATCCTCAATCTCCATAATTTTATTAAATCTTCTTATGTGCCTTTCTTCTTTAGAATTATTGGTATTAATAAAATTATCTACTATTTCATATACATTTGTTGTATACTCACTCAAAGCAATTACATTGGCCATATTGTGTTCTTTAGTCAAAGTTGCTTCTTCTGGAGTCGATACTTTTCCACATATTATTCCTTTAATTTTATTGGCAACAATACTCATCCCTATACCTGTACCACATATTAATATTCCCAAATCCACTTCTTTGTTATTAATTCCTTGGCATAATTTGACTGCATAATCAACATAATCCAAATTATCTTTTGTATCACATCCATAGTTTATAACATCTATTTTTTTGGATTTTAGATAGGATATGATTTTATTTTTAAGTTCAACGCCATGATGATCATTTGCAATACCAATTTTCATTATTTCACCTTTTTTTTATCTTCCTTTTCGGTTTCTTTTTCAGTATAATTCGCTTCTTTAATTTCATCTTTTTCTTTTACTGCTGAAATTACACTTGTATGAGCTAGCATATCATTTAATCCTTTTCCATCTTTTCTAAACATTATTAAGATTAAACTAACAGCTGCAATAGAGAAATCAACTGATTGAATCCAAGCGGAATATTCGAAATATGCACTCTTACTACCAACTAGTAACAATATTAAACATGCTATTCCTAATAAGATACTGCTTCCCAATAGAATATTATACTTAATTGATGACCTTATAAGACATTGAACAAAGCTAGGTCTCTCATTATTATCATTTACCACCTTAATTTTCATAAGCTTCTTTCCAATTGTTTGACCTTTATTATAGAACTCAAAAACAATAAAATATAATGCAGATACTATTAATCCCATAATTGTAATTGTATATCCATATCTTGCCACATCATAACTTTTATTAGTTACTTCAGTAGCTAACTCCTCTAGGCCAGAAGCATTTTTTGTTGCAGCTGACATATAATCCTCGTATAACTCGACATATTCACTAGTCGCCTTATCATATTCTTCAAATGTTGGGTTAATTGCCTCTATGTTTGAAAACATTGAAACCACCAAATAAATTAATATTATATCGATCAAATACGCCATTGTTCTTTTCCATGTTACTTTTTTCATTTTAATTACCTCCTTTTGGTTTTTTATAAAACAATGATAACAAGCCTGGTTTTTTCTTTATTAATGTATTACCTTTGAATTTCTTGTTTATGTTTTCAAAAATAGTATTTGAAAGATCATAAACATTTCCTTCATTAACTATATTATTAACTCTAGAATAAGATTTGTCAACTATAACTAATGGGACTTTTACGGAAAAATTAATTTTGCATACTTCCAGTTTATCATTCAAAAGCTCTTTTTCTATTCCATATAGCGATGAAATAAATAATGTCCATCCGTTAGCTAATACCAAATCTTCTACTTCTTTAATTATCTCGTCAATTAGTTTTAATCTCTTTTCCATAAACGGTATGTCTTTGCAAGTATCTATTTCATAATTAAGTATGATTAATTCTTGTGGATTTTGTTTTAACAAATTTATTACTTTAACTTTATCATAAATTATGCCATCATCTACCGCCATATATTTCAAATCTGGATCTATAGTATTCCTTAATCCGGTCATATAATAATTTATATAAGAACATTTTTCTTTCATATCAAATATTAAGCATTTTGCGCCAATTGATTTTAAAGAATTTAATGCATACGTGGATGAGACAGCAAAATTATATGCAAAAGGAATCTCAGAAGAAGATTTTGTGGGAAACAATGAGTAATAACCAATTGTTTTAATATCAAGTGTTGGAACATATTTTTGGTTGAATAGCTCCTTAACAAAGTTTGTAACATCAACGTTGGAATAGTTAAAAAATAGTATCTGATCATTATTTGCAAGTTTAAAGCCATTTGTTACAGTAAATGTTCTGGCATTAAATGGAGCAGTTCTTGTATCATACAATACTTGAACCTTCTTACCCATATCTTTCCAATTTTCTCCATATTCAGTTACAAGAGATTTTTGAATATCTCTAATTGGTAATAAAGTTTCCATTTTACTGCATCCTGATACGATACCAATCTTAGAATTTTCAAATTCATAATTTACTTTTGTTAAAACATTTGGCATATCTTTATAATCATTTAAGGACTTTTGGCATAATAAAACATGAATAAATATTTTTATTCCTTTATTTGTGAATTCTCTAAGGAACAGTAGCAATTGTTCTATTGTTTTTTCATTTTCGTAATAACAAAATATATGCAATTTTGAATTATTATTCTTTACATTATCAATCATAGATTTAAATAATGGTAAAGATTTATATGAGTTATTATTTATACTATTTTCGACAATTGTATATGATAAGGACTCGTGAATTCCAATACTAAAAGTTCTATATGCATCCTTATAGTCTAAATCATCACTTTCGAGTGATGTAAATAATCTTTCTTTAGTGAGTCTGTCGAGATTAGGCATTAATTCTGCACTATAAACATCATATGAATTAGATTGTTCTACTCCAAAGCCATTAATTAACAATAATATACTTTTTTTCATTTATCATTTCCTTTACAGATGTAACTCATCTTCACTAGAATATTTATATTTATTCATTAGTTTTTTAAACCTATCATCATCTTCATCCATTATGCTTCTTAATTCATTAAAAACTTCATTGTAATTTCCTGTTCTTTGTAAATCTGAAATTTTTCCTCTAAAAAGATACTCATTTACAAAATATCTAATTAATCCAACTGAAAATTTGCTTAAAAAATCTGTATCTGGAAGCATCGTTGCCTTTTGATTATCATTTTTTTCATTAAGCGAAATATTCCTTTTTAATTTTGAAGTAATATTGTTTGAATCTAATGGTTCTCTGATTTCGGTAACATTTACATTTGGCTTCCTTAAATTTTGCCTTATTTCATACATTTCTCTATATCTTCTAAATGTTTCAAAAGCAATACTTTCTTTTTTGTCATCAGGTAACTGAATCCATAAAGAATAAAGTTGAGAAGAGTCATATTTAATATCATCAATTAAATAAGTAGATTCTAATAATGACTTAGCTCCTTCGATAAAGCTATTGGCAGCATAATACTCCCTGTTTAAATAAATTGCTTTATTTCCAAGTGAAAAATCAGAATTATACTGCGATAAGTTGCTCCTTTGATTTTTTTGTATAGCTAACCCACCTTCGATATTAACTATACCATTACATAATAAATTTAATATTTTATCATCCATTATATCACCTTTATATATTGTACCAAATTTCTAACGAAAAGTCATTAATTTGAGCCAAAAATCAATTTTTT
>CAYVZW010000038.1:0-9178 GCA_964456325.1 uncultured Clostridium sp.
TAATATTTTCATTCTTATATGAAGATTTTCCACTATAATTTACAATATTATTTATTTCTATCTTAGGATCTTCTAAATCTTTATCTGTATATTTTCTAATAAACTTACCTAATTCTTTAACTAAAGTATAAATAAATCTATTTTCATATAAATCCCATGTTTCTTCTTTTTGTATATTTAATACTTTAGATGGTTTTATCATACCATCTTTATCAATATCTTGTATAAAATTAGTATGTTGTGCTAAATGTTCTATAGTTTCAGTAGATATTTTTTTTGATTTTTCTACAATAACTATATCTTCTTCTTGTTGAATAAATCTTCTTGGGTTTCTTATTATGTTATCTAAATAAGGAAGTGTTTCTTCTACTATAGGCATCCAGCTAAAATCACGAGAAACATTATTTGTTTTTCTATTATATTCTAGTGTCGAATTTGTTTTACTATCAAAATCATTAAAGTCTTCAGCACTTATTTTTCCTATTATTTCTGTGATTTTATCTGTCATTTCTTTCTCCTTATTTTATTATATATTCTTTTTTAAGTTAAGTAGAAACTTAATACATTCATTCATATTGTTTTCTCCGAATGTTTGATTCAAGAAATCAATAAATCCATCCACTTCATTTCTAATATAAGACATATTTAATTGTTCAAATTTTCTTAATATCTTATGACAAACCAGATAATCTACCGCTACTATTTCTTCTCCACCACACGCTACGAATACTGGTGTGAAATCTTTCATTTGTTGTAAAATACGATTACCAAAAGATAGTCTAAAATGTTCAATTACATAGTCATCCATTAAACCTATTTTATTTAATATATCTTCACTTAATGGTTTTGCTGCCTGTGCTTGTTCAAATAATTTCATTAAGTATTCTGAACTTATATGTATTTTCCCAGTTTTAGGTGCATCAAACTTAGGTGCTTTTTCATTAATATCTATAGGTAAAGCACGGTCATAAACTTTATCAGTTACCATAAATGTAGAGTCATCATTATTTATTGTTCCTATATACCACATGTTCTTTGGAATATGAAATTTTCCATCTACTAATTTTTTAGGATCTGATGGCCATGGGTTAGCAACTAAATCTATAACCCATTCTGAATAACTAGGCATTTCCATTATTGATAGCATTTCAGCAAAATAGTATTCAACACGAGCTATATTCATTTCATCTAGTATAGATATATATATATTATCATTGTAAGATGCTTCATACATTTTACTTAATAATTCTGTTTCATTAAACTTCTTTGTAAATTCATTAAAGTACCCAAATAATTCTGCTCTATCTCTCCATGATGGTTGAACTGGTGCAATTACTGAATCATTATCTAAGAAACTTCCCATAGCATAAGCTAGTGATGTTTTACCTGTACCAGATATACCTTGTAAAATTATTAATCTATTAGATGCAAATGCTGAAATAAATAATCTTATCAAATTTATATTGTAATATAATCCTAATTCAGAAGCTGAATAGTTTCTAAAATTTTCACATATTTCTTTTAAAGTAATTGTATTATTTGTTTCACTAAGTACATAATCTGCCCATTTTTCATCTATCCTACATAGTTTATAGAATCTTTCATCATGTTCATGCTCTAATTCTTCATCTTCTTCTTCACCTTCAGGTTTAACTTCTCCATTATTTTCATCAGTTAATTCACCATTAGCCATAGCAATAAACTTTTCATTTTCTTTCTTTAATTTAATATTTTCATAATTAAGATTTTCAACTTCTTCAAGTAACAATTCTTGTTCATGTGTTTTTCTTTTAATTCTTATTATTCTTTTAATTAACTTTATTATTATAAATATCACTATTGCCATTAATGCAAGCAAACAAATTATAGCAAGAACCACTATAAATACTTTAGCACCCGTTAATTCTTCACTATGTTCTTTTATAATGCTAATATAATTTATAACATTAAACATTTGAAGAATTCCTTTAAATAAAGCCTCAAATATACTCACGAACCCTTTAAAGAAAGGTGTCAAAAAATCTAAAAAGAACCGACTTACATTACTCATTATTTACCTCCAAAAAATCAACTTTTGTGAAGAACAAATCTTTTTCTTTATAAGTTCTTTCACTATTTTTCTTTATATATTTAATTCCCATCTTATCTAAATCTTGTTTATATTTAACAATGAATTCATTTGATGTAATGAGTATCATATTTTCATCAAATTCTATATTTTTTACTTCTTCAAATTTATTTGAATCTATTATTATTTTTATTCCATATGATTTTAGTAATTCTAAGTTCTCATTCTTTTTATAATTTTCTGCTTTTATTAATAGTTTTGTATAAGAAGCAGTATAATTATTATCTATAAGTCTAATAAGAGATGATACATAAGATTTCTTTTTATAAAAGTCTTCTTTTATTTCAAGTACTACTGAAATCCTTTGATTATTCAAAATACATTTAAGTAATGTAATAAGTGATAATTGATATGACTGTAATTTTAATACTGAATCCATATTCTCATTATCAAATACCTTTTTTATGTCTTTTCTCTTATATTCTTTTAATTCACTATTATTATAATTATATCTTAATCTATATAGATTGTTTTCATCATTTATACAAATGTAATCATTACTTATCCCTTCATCATTAGATGTTTCTAATATGCTTGATATTTTTGTATCTCTCTTAATGTTTTTCTTTATTAAGCTTACTAATTTATTAATATGATTTTTAAACCTATCATTCTTTGTATAAGTAAATAATGGGCTAACTTTATTAGATATACTAATTATAAAATCTATTTTATTTGGTAATATTATAATTGTGTCTCTAAGTCTTTCAATTAAGAAAGCAAAATAAATAACACTTGAAAAATAAATAATCGAATCATTATTTTTTAAAATATCCTTGTTTTCATTAACATAATATTCTACTACACATTGCATTATATTTTTAAAATCAATATCTATTTCATCACCTAAATTATAATGTTTAGATAATAAATCATAGTTAATATTGAGTACTTTATAATATTTTTTAAAATATATATTCAATATTTTTTTAATACTTTGAGTCTTATTATCAATAGGTAACTCTTTATTATAAGAAAACATAGGGATTATTTCATTAACATAAAGCATTAATTCATCTCTTTTATTTGAAAAGTATTTTTCAATCACACTATTCATAATTTCTCCTTATTATTCTATAGTTAAGTATATCAAACAATGTTCTTAAATGCAACAAAACATTAGAAAAAAATATTAAAAAAAGATTATTTTAATTAATCCTTTAGGCTTCCAATTGATACAACATAAATGCTGTCTTCTCTTTTATAAGAATAGTTTGATCCGGTTAATACTACTAGAAACATCGCCTCCCCACGCTTACTAGTATCTACTTTATCTTTTAGTTTTAATAGATTAATTTCTATTGCTCCCCATTTTCCACTTTGCATTCTTATTATTGCATCAATATCATTTTACAAAATAAGTAAGTCTTGTTTTACAAAAAAAGGAAATATTTATTACATATTCCCATTCTTATGTCTAAAACTTAACATTTTATTCTTTAATAATAATAGTTTTAATATTTTAAATATATCATATGAAATTATAGCAAGAGATGGAATCATTATTGCAATAATCCATCCACCTTTTGATGCTAGAAAGAACTGAACTCTGCCTAATTGTGGCAATTTTATAATAACCTTTCCAATTATATTATCAAAATATACTTTATCATCATCAGGTCTTTGATTAGCATCTCCTTTAGTTTGATAAACAAGACCAACATCAGGAACATTTAATATATCCACTACTCTATGTGTAATAGGTGTTCCTCCAAAGAAACTATTAGTGGAATAAAATGTAATAACATCTCCAACTTTTATATCTTCAGGATCATTTACTCTAGCAGTTAAAACAACATCATATACCTTAATTTTAGGCGTCATACTAGGGCTTATTATTGTATATAGACCAACTAGTGGGTTATGTCCTTTTGCTTCAGCAGCCTTACCAGAAACAACGTAGAAAACTAAAAACAATCCAACTAAGACAAGTAGTACTATTATAAAATAACTTATCGTCTTATATGCTACTTTAAACATTTTTTTAAATTTTTCTTTTTTTGTTAATTCCATTCTAGTCAACTGCTTTCTCTAAAGTAATTACTCCTATAAAAATATTACTATTTTTTTCTCCATTATATTTAATATTCAATGTATAAAAATGTGTCTGATTCTTTGTTATAAGTCCTTCACCTAAAACACTATTTCCTGTTGGTACTAAAGCATTATCAATATTAATTAAAATATCATCATCATTTGCTTTAAATGATTGGCCAGTTAATGAATAGGTAAAATCATTAGTTTCGTTTTCAAAAGAAGTTTCAGTTGTATTAAATAGCAGTTTATATTTAACATTATATTCATTAGAATCATTAGAAATATTAAATGCATAATTATAATCTAAACCTTTTTCAACGCCTTTAAATGTTATTTTATTATTATTTTCATAAGTTAATAGCAAGTTAATATTTTTAACTATTATATTTACACTATCACCACTTGCATTTTTCTTGCCATAGTAGTAATAACCTATGCCACAAGACATAGTTATTAAAGTAAGTAGCACTAATAAAAATAAAACAGTAAGATATGTTTTTTCCTTTTTATTCATTCTAATCCTCCATATATTAATTATAATATCAAATTTTAATTAATTATTCAATATTTTAAAAAACAATATACATAAATTTAACATGCGAAAAAAAGTGGACAAAAAGTCCACTAATTTTTCTTTTAAAATAATACGCGTATTAGTCAACAACGAAAATGAGTTGAATAATATACTTTGAGTTCTAATTAACTAGATGAGCCAGTATCTGTAGTATGAACTTGTAGTTTTCCATAGAAAGATGTTCCCTGAGCTTGATTTTGATTAGAACCGCTATCTTTGAACTGAATCTTATAAGTATAAGTATGTGTAGATACAGCAACTATCTTACCAGTTCCACCTATTTGAGTTTCCCCAATAGTTGATGGTACGGCTACTTCACTAGAATTGATTAAAGTATCAACTCCTAAAGCTGCATTAGTACCACATGTACTTTCAGATCCACAAGCGGATCCAGTAAGTTGGTGTACAAAATAATTTCCTGTACCATTATTAACTTTTGGTGATAGGGTATTTGATTGTACATCAATAGTTACATAATATTCAATAGCCTTAGATAGATTATCTTGTGTATTAGAAACTGTAAATGTCTTAGTTGCTTGTGGACTATGCTCTGGTCTGATATTTGATAAATCAATAACAGAACCATCAGTAAATGTAATACTACCTAAAACAGCAGTTGTAACGATAATACTTGATGCTTTATCATTACCAGTTACGTTTACAGAGAACCATGCAAATGTAGCACCTATAATAGCAACTAACAATGTAGCGATACCTATAACAGACAAGAATATTGTTTGTCCCTTATTATTATCCATAACTCTTTTCCTCCTTTACTATATATAGTTTACCAATAAAAAAATAAAAATTCAATAGTTTTTTTAACTTTTCATTTTTTTTATGATAAAATGATTTAGGTGAGATATATATGAAGAAGATTTTAAAATTTATTAAAAATAATTATGCTATGATATTATCATTTGTAATACCAATTGTAATAATGCTGATAGTTGCTGCTTTTAATGATTTATATCCATTTGGCAAATTTTCATTTGCTAAATATGATGGGTATTATCAATACCCAGGATTTACTGCTTATTTTAAAAGAGTACTTTTAGGTAAAGCAAGTTTATTTTATTCATTTAAAGGATTATTGGGATATAACTACTATGCAACAGCTATATATTATATGTTTAATCCTACTAATATTCTATGTATATTTTTTAATAATGAAAACTTACTTACATATTATTCATTAATTGTTTATTTAAGAATTGCATTATGTGGACTTACAATGTGCTTGTTTCTTAAATATAAGTTTAAAGAGAAAAAAGATTTCTTTTTAGTAATATTTAGTGTTGCTTATGCACTAATGGGATACAACATGTGTTATTTCTTCAATTTTATGTATTTTGATGTTGTAGTTTTATTTCCAATTGTAATGATTGGTCTTGAAAAATTAATACATGAAAATAAAATAACATTATATATTGTATCATTAACTTTATCAATAATGTCTAACTTTTATATTGGATACATGGTATGTTTATTTAGTTTATTATATTTTATATATAGCTATATACTATTAGAAAAAAAAGATAAAAAAATTATTAAAAATTTTGCTATATCAAGTGTATTATGTGGAATCATGTGTGCAATTATTATATTACCTGTAGCATATGAATTATTTCAAGGTAAAGTGGATTTATATACTGATCCTACCCAAATACAATATTTTAAATTTAATTTGAATTTTCTTAATATCTTTTACAAATTTTCTCCTGGATCTACTGCTGTTTATGATATTAAATATGGTACTGTTAATATTTATTGTTCATTATTAGTTGCAATTTTAGTAATAAAATACTTCTTTAATACAAAAATAAGTGTTAAAGAGAAAATAGTGACTGGTTCATTTATTGCTTTCTTTATTCTTAGTATAAGCTTTAATTTAATAGATTATTTTTGGCATTTAATGCAAAGACCTATATGGTATCCTAATAGATATATATTTACTTTTTCATTCTTTTTAATAATGATAGCTTATAAATCATTTAGATTAAGGGATGGAGTTAATATGAATATAATAACTAAAGTGATTATATTTACTGTATTTATATTATTAATGGTTTACCCTGCATATAAAGCAATATTTACTGAGAAAGTATTCCAAGGAGTATGCTTTATATTATCTTCTATGTTAATAATTCAATATACTTTATTTACCGAAAATAGAAATGCAATACCTTTACTTATTATGTTATTCTTTATTGAAGTAACTATTAATGGGATATTTACTATAAAGCAATTATCTAATGCAGCCGATGATGAAGAATACAAATTTAATAATACTACCTATACAAAAGCCACAAAATTAATAAAAGAAAACGAGAAAAATGACTCATTTTATAGAGTAGAATTTACTAAAACGGCAAATTATAACAATGGAGCCATGTACGATTATAATGGTTTATCAATATTTAATTCTCTTCGTAATGGTAAGATAATGAATTTCTTTGACAATTATTTTGCTTTTTCAGTAAGGGATTCTGCTAGTATAACTATGAATAATATGAATCCTTATATTACTTCTCTTCTTGGATTTAAATATATTAGTGGTACGTCAAATGAATATTATTATGAATTACTTGGTGTAGAAGGAACACCTGTTTATACAAATAATGAGGCTTTATCACTTGGATTTATGGTTAATAAAAGTATATATGACTATTCATTTCAAAAAGATAAGAAAATAGAAAATACTAAAGAAATAGTTGATACTCTTACTAACAAAGATAATGAGGTGTATGTTAAACTTAATAATTATGAATACTATAATTGTGAAAAAGCATATGATGAGAGTTCAGATAGATACACTATTAATAAAACAGTAGAAGATAACGATTATTATGTTTTGTTAAAAGGTAAAGCTGAATATGATGGATTTGTTATACCAGCAAGTAAATCAATTGTCTATGTCAGTGTCACTGCTACAATTAACGGAAAAATTAATGTATATGATTTTAATAATAACAAAATGCCAATATTCCTAAAAAAAGGAGATACATATGAGTTTAAATTTGTATCATCTGTATCTTATGATGCCTCTTATATAGATTTCTATTTATTTAGATATGATACTTATTCAGCATTTATAAATGATATGAAAGAAAATTCTATGGAATTATATGATTATAAAAGTGATTCATCATTTAAAGCTAAAGTAACTTCAAATGATAATGATACTGTATTATTTACTTCTATTCCATATGACAAAGGTTGGACTATTCATGTAGATGGATCAAAAGTAAAATATAATATTTGTTATGATGCTTTTATATGTATAGATTTAGAAGAAGGAGAACATACTATTGAATTTAATTATATTCCAAAACTGTTTATAATTGGATTAATTATAAGTTTAATGTCACTTACAGTAACAATTGTATTTATACGAAAAACTAAAAAGAGTATTATTTAATAGTAACTTTAATATTTGACTTAAATAACGAAGATATATCATTTATATCTTTGTTTTTATTAAAAGATATTTTATATTCAAAAGATGTATTATTTGGAATAGATTCCATGCTTACCATAGATACATTTGTTTTTGGTAATGTAATATCCTTTTTTATTTCTATATTATCTCTATTTATTGAATAAGTTATTTCATCATTAAAAGTATTTATTATATTAGTCCAATTTAATGATACTTTTATTGAAGAACTTGTCTGATTAATTATTTTAATAATTATTTCTCTTGTATTATTATCTATAAAATCTATATTACTAATTTTATTTCTATCATTAATTGCAATAACATAAGTATCTAAATGGTTATCATTTATATATAAAGTATTTTTATTTGAAGAAGGTATATTATAATCAACAATTAAATCTAAATTTGAATCACAGTTTAAATCACATTTATTATCTTTGTCTTCATCGCAATTTAAATTACACTTGTTATCATTATTAGTGTCTATGTTTATATCCGGTTTAAAGTCACCATCTAAATCTATATTTATATCCGCTATTTTATCTGAATCAGTATCTATATTAATATCTGGTTTCAAATCATTATTAGTATCACAATTAATATCACATTTATTATCATTATTAGTATCTATATTAATATCAGCTATTCCATCAGAATTTGTATCTATATTTATATCTGGAACTCTATCTTCATTAATATCACAATTTAAATCACACTTACCATCATAATCAATATCTATGTTTAAATCAGGCTTAGAGTCGTTATTTAAATCTATATTTAAGTCACTTACAAAGTCAAAGTCTATATCACAATTTAATATACAATTATTGTTTTCATATATATTTAATTCAGCTATACCATCATTATTTAAATCAATATTATAGTCAGGAATATTATCTGAATTTTTATCACAATTTAATGCACAAATTCCATCTTTCGTTTGATTAATAAGATTTTTATCTGCTGTGTTATCTGAATTAGTATCTATATTAAAGTC
>CAYVZW010000039.1:0-9147 GCA_964456325.1 uncultured Clostridium sp.
CTATTAAATTCCTTTTTAGTTTGATATAAGAATTGATTAAACAATATAACTCCACCAGAATAATCAACTCCAAGCAAACATGAAAGTCCAGGATCCTTTATACTATCAAATACATAGGGATACATCGCAGCAATAGTAGGAGATGGTATTGGAGTTCCAATCCTATCTTCTATATCGTTTTTCTCAAATATTGGAAGCATACTCTTAAATATTTTTTCCATTTCAAATCTTAGAACTACACCCCTCATTCCCATAGCATCTAAATAGTTCTTTACTTGAACTTTCTTATGTTCTAATTCTTCATGAGAATCTGCAGAAACTAAAATATGCATTTGAAAATCAAATATCCTTGATTGAGTAGCAGTTAACATTTGAATAAAGTTTTCTATACTTGAATAATCTTGTCTAATTTGTTCTTGAACAGTGTTATCGTGTTCATTTTGATATCTTGACTTCAAATCAGCAATTTCTTTATTAAGCATTTTAGATAAAACTGAAAATGCTATTGGAATATGTTTAATACATATCTTAACTCCAGATAACTGCGTTAGATTTGCTAAATATCCTTCAGATATTGACTTTGGATAACTTACAATTGTTAAAATAGTACAATACTTATCACTAATAACCATTTCCGAAGATTTAAATTCTAGCCCTTTTGGAGCTATTTGACTTTTGAAACTTATACTCATGATGTCATCACCGTCCCAAAATTAGTGGTATCTCCACCATTCATAAACCCATCAAGAAGAGTCCTTAAATCATCATTGCTTGTTTGAGCTGACTGAAGACCCGCTCCAGCCAATCCGGAAACAAGATTTTGAATTTTCTTTTGAATTAACTCAGGTTTTCTTTCTTTGAAAAGTATAAAATATTCTGTATCAGTTACATTAACTTCTTTACTCATAAACAAATTCGCCTTATCAATATCCTCTCTTACTAGTTTTCTAATTGCTGGTACCTGTACAGAATTAAATAATAATTTAAGTTGAGATAAATAAACATTAATATCAACAGGTCTATCAGCAACTATTAGCCAAAATTCATAGTCTAAAGTGTTATAAAAGTTTCTCAAGTTAAATATTGCATTATTTTGAGAATCATAATCTAAAATAAATATGTTCCTAGGTTTAATCTTAACACCCGTAACTCTAAATCCATTATCTAGAATTATCTCTCCATTTTGAATACCTCTTATAGGTAACCAATTTTCAGCATACTTTTGAGCTTTAACATCAATTTTTGGTTTCTTGATCACTTCCGACATACCACGAACACCATCCTCTCCATATATATCTACTTTGCCTTGTATAAAATAGATACAATTCTTGTAAAAACACCAACCCATTATGATAAAATGCTATAGGAAAAACCAAAATACCAGCTATAGCAATGGGAGATAACTTAAATATTAATTCTTTGACAGTATCACCACTAAATACAAAGAATAACATTAATGATACACCCGCTCCAATAATAAGGATGCATAAATCAATAGGTCTAAATATACTAAATATTAATTGACTTTTTTTACTATTTGCAGGTATTAAATAAGTATTCATATTATACAACTCCTTTCATTATTTATGTATTATTCCTTTTCCTTTTAAGCTTTCATTTTGTGCTACGTTTGAAGAACGAGATGCATTATCAGTTTGTAAAGAAGAAATATCACTATCATTTTTTATCATTTGTTTTTGTTGGTCAGTATAAGTGGTTGCATTTCCTCCTAATTTTCTACCCATTTCATAATTATAAGCATTTTCCGCATCCTTCTCAATTGTTTGTTCAGCAGCTGTATATGATTGTACTGCAGCCAAATAGTCTGCCTCATTTCCACTACTCTTTGCTACTTCCATCTTATATTTTTCTCTTGCCAAACTACTACTAGAATCCTTCATCTTTTGTGCTAAATCAGTAGCACTGCCAACCCTACTATAGTTGCTACCCGCAACTGTAATAGTTCCATTTCTTATTGCTGAAGCAGCCTTTGCATGATTAGTTCTAATAGCCGAATTAGCATTTTGCAAACTTTGAATAGCCTTTTCATTTGACTTAATTGTTGAATTTTCTGTAGCTATTTGTTTATCTTTCGCAGCATTTCTCATTTCATTTATTCCAAGACCTTCAAGGGCTTGATTAGCACCAAATCCAAGCAGTCCCTTTGAATCACTAATATTTTTACCTAATGCTGCAGAGTTTTTAACACTTTCAGATATTTTTTTGCCTTTAGCACCATCAACACCACCAGAAACTAAACCTCCTAATGCTCCACCAAAGCCACCAGCTATTCCACCAGCTACAGCACCGCCTAATGCTCCAGCTGTTGCACCAAGTGTACTTCCAGCAACAGATCCGACACCTTTTAAGAATTTGCCGAAGCTTCCTTTGCCTTCTGAACCAAATACATCTCCAAATATTTGCCCTAAAAATTTAGGCAATTGATTCACGAATGTATAACCCGCAACAACAAGTATTATAAATATAATACATTTAGTAAAGAATGAAAAATTAGCTGATGTTGCACTTGAAAACAAGTTTTCGTTGGCACCAGTACCAAACAATTGCTTTTGAAATTCAGCAATAAAACCAGTTATGACATACATTGATGCTACCCGAATAAATACACTAGTTAATGTTCCAATATATAAACTAGTATATTTTTTAAACATACCACCATTAACACCATCTGAAATAATTGAAACAATAGGTATTGGAGCTATTATTTGGAGGACAATAAGCTTAAACATCCTCACTCCAACCTCAATAGCTATTTTTACAATACTATAAATTAAATATAGTCCCATGACAGTACTAAGTAGTGGAAATTTATATGCAACAGTCCTTCCTATATCATCAGCCAAATCGGCAATTTCCATAAAATCGAAGTCCTCATTTTCATTTTCATTATTAATTATTTTTTCATATATACTAGTAGCTTCATGAGCTGTATCTGTTTTATCATAAACAAATATATTTAATGTAGTAGCAGCCAGATATTTTCCAAAATTTTCAGGCTTAGAATTAGTATTTCCAAAAACAAATCTTGCTATTAATCCACCACTTAAATCATCTCCTCCTTCAGGTTTAATTACTTGAAAAGAACTTTGTCCTCCAAATGTTCCAAGCATTAGCATTGACAAATCATTTCCTAATTTAAACACAAAAGAATATATTCCGAGTAAACAACAAGCTATCATAATATTCAAAAACAATGCTTTTCCACCCTTAGTTTTATCATCAAATTTTTCTGGTTCTACTAAATAACCTAAGAAAGCAACAGCTGCTTTAAACAATATAAAAACAATAATAAGTGATTTAATCCTATTTATTAGTGGTGCCATCATGGTATATATAACATTATAATTAAGCTGAGTCATCAGCATAAAAACTTTATATGAATAAGAAACCAATGAATATACTATTCCATCTAATGTTAGAAATAAAGAATATATCGGATGTTGTATCCAGGAAGCTAAACTAGCTATCATACGTTCACTACCTACTTTCTATATTTTATCTAAAATGATTATAACATAAAAAAAAAACAAATAAAAGTTATTTCATTCATTTTTTATTGTATAGTTTATCTAATTATCGGAATTGCCATTTTCTTCAACATATTCTTCAAGAATATCTTTATTGTTAACCATTAATTTGTTAATAACATATTCAAACTCTGTATCATTTTCAATAGAAACATATTCAACAACACCATCATTTTCTACTACTTTAACTACTAAGACATCATCTTTATTTTCATCATTGTTTATTAGATACAAATAAGTATTATCTTTATAAGTGATTATATTAAGTATAATATACTCTCCACCATCTAATTCAACAACATCAAATCTCTCATAATCCATAATTAACCTCTTGATATTGATTGATCAAAACCATCAACATTTTCATTTTCAATAATCCCTGTTTTATTCTTAATTTCTTCAATCATTCTTTCTAATACATCTATTGCATTATGTTGCTTTTCACCATGATACACTGTGTCAATCCCACCGGAAGGTGAATAATTTTGTGTAACAGTGACTCCCTCTTCTTGTGACATTTCCCTATCTATTTCAGAGAACTTTGTTGAAAAACCAAGTGCTGTAAAGAGTGCCAAAGCACCTACACCTGCCTTTATTAAATTTGCAGTTCCTTTTCTTTTAGATTTTTGCCTACTATTATTTCTGTTATACCTAACATCATCATAATTTTGTCTTACAGTAAACTCATGGCCTTGATAATTATATCTATGCTCATTATTCATATTATATCCCTCCATATATATTTTATCTTATTAATTCAAAAAAATATAGAGTTTTTTTAAAACTCTACATTATGATATACATTACTAACGTCATCAAGTTCATCTAACATATCTAATAATCTATTAAATTTTTCTTTTTCATCTTCTTTTAATGTAACACTATCTTTAGCAAAATATGATATTTCATCTAATTCAAATGTCACTCCAGGAAATGCATTTTCAAGTGCTTTCTTAGCATTGTTTAAATCAGATACTTCTGTATATACAACTATCATATCATCTTCAACTTCAATATCATTAGCATCAACGTCTCCATTTATTAATGCATCCATTACTTCATCTTCGGTGTGACCTTTAACACCAACTACTCCTAGATGATCATACATATAACTAACAGAACCTTGAGTTGCTAATTTAGCTCCACATTTGTTAAATACTGTCTTTAAGAAACTTAGTGTTCTATTTGAATTGTCAGTTAGACACTTAATTATTAAAGTACTTCCACCTTGTGCAAATGCTTCATATTCAACAGTATCATAACTTTCAACTTCACCTTTTTTAACTTTATCAATATTTCTTGAAATAACATCAGCAGGCACTTGTTCTCTTTTTGCCTTTTCAATTACTCTTCTTAAAGAGTCATTACTGGAAGGATCCGGGTTTCCCTTTGCCGCCTGATAAATTTCCTTAGCATAAATTGAATATAGTTTACTTTTTTTAGCAGCAGTAGCAGCCATTGCTTTTGCTCTAACTTCATGGGCTCTTCCCATAACAATCACTTCCTTCTTAATTATTATCTACTATTTCAACAAAATGTTCAATAACATTTTTGTTATTTTATTATTTAATTACAACTTTTCCACTACTTTTAGGAAAAGTCATAACAAAACCTTTCGTTTTACTAGTATCTTTATATTCACTAGTATCTTCATTACATTCTTTTAATAAATACTCTTTAGCCATTAAAGCTTGTATTTTACAACATATAACATATTCTTTATTAGATTTAAATAAACATCTATTATTATATAATTCTAGTACTCTATCATATTCAATATTGTATAAAACAGATATTTTTCTTAACTCTTCATATATATCAAATATAACCCACCTCTAATCCAAATTTGTTATTTCATCTATTATTTTAGCATACATCTCATAATTTGAGAAGTTATTATCTCTATTATTATCGAAAAACTCTTTGGAATCATCTCTTGCTTGAAGTAATATTTTTATATCACTATGTAAGTCAGCAACTTTAAATACCATATCACCACTTTGTTTAACACCGAATAAGTCACCTTCTCCACGCATTTCATAATCTTGTTCAGTAATATAGAATCCATCATTAGATTCTTCTAATACTTTAAGTCTTTTACAAGATCTACTTCCTATTAATACGCAAGTGCTTTCATATTCTCCCCTTCCAACTCTACCTCTTAATTGATGTAATGTTGCAAGTCCAAATCTTTCAGCATCATATATTACCATCATAGTTGCATTCTTAACATCTATTCCAACTTCAATAACAGTTGTCGATATTAAAATATCTATTTTACCACTCTTAAAGTCTTCCATTATCTTATCTTTATCAATTTTAGATAATTTACCATGCATAATAGCACTCTTAACTTTATTATTGAAATATGCATCAATATTCTTTTTAATTTCATTAACAGTTGTTAAATCTAATGTTTCACTTTCTTCAATAAGAGGAGATACTACATACACTTGATGTGACTTTTCAACTTCACCCTTCATCATTTCATAAACACTTATGATTTCTTTAACTGGTTTAATGATAGTCTTAATATCTTTTCTTCCTGCTGGTTTAGTTTTAATATTTGATATATCCATATCACCATATATAGTAAGAGCGAATGTTCTTGGAATTGGTGTTGCGGACATATATAGTGTATCAGGTAATAATCCTTTATTCTTTAAACTTGCTCTTTGATTAACTCCAAATCTATGTTGTTCATCTGTTATAACAAGTCCTAATTTTTTAAATTCAACATTTTCACTTAATAAAGCATGAGTCCCTATTATAAAATCAATCTTACCTGATTTAAGTTTTTCAACTACTTCATCTTTTTCTTTCTTCTTCATGCTACCTACTAATATATCTACTCTCATATTAGTACTTTCAAGTAATGATTTAACTGTTTCATAATGTTGAACCGCTAATACTTCAGTTGGTGCCATTAAAGCGGTTTGATATTTTGCTAAATGATTAATATATCCAGCAATAACACATACAACTGTCTTACCACTTCCAACATCCCCTTGAAGCATTCTATTCATTCTTTTACTTGATGTCATATCTTTATATATTTCTTCAATACACTTGTCTTGATCAGCAGTTAATTCAAATGGTAAACTCCTGATGAAATCATTTACATCTTCTGTATCTATATTTCTTAAGTAACCCATTTTACTTTCTTTATTTATTTCTTTTAAGTAATTAATTTTAAACATGAATTCAAATAACTCTTCATATTTTAATTTTAATTGTGCTTTCTTTACTTCATCTTTATTCTTAGGATTATGAATATATTTAACAGCTTCTTCCTTTGTAATAAACTTATATTTTTGATTTAAATAATCTGGTACATAATCAATATAATTATTATATGTAAGAAGTGCTTCATCAATATATTTCTTTAATGTTTTTGAAGTAAGACCTGCAGTTAAATGATACACACTTTCAATAGACCCACTTTCTAGTTTTTCAAATTTTATATCTGAAGCGATAACTGTATTTTTCATCTTATCATATTTTCCAAATACAGTTAAATTAGTGCCAGGTTTAATATTTGTTTTTAAATAAACTCTATTAAATATCATAATACCAACCATCTTTTTACTAGACATTGCTCTAAAAGAAAGACTACTCATATTAGCTCTAAATCTCCTAACAAAAGGAACTGAGTCAACAATACACTCAATTATTACATTTTGTTTATCCTCACACTCTTTAATATCATTTAACATTATTAAATCATGTCTATAAGGATAATAATTAATTAAATCATCTATATTATATATATTAATATTATTTAAATATTGAATTGATTTTGGCCCTATGCCTTTAATATTATCAAGATTTTTGTTTTCATTTTTACTTGCCATATTTCCTCCAACAAATCTTGAATATTATATCACATTTATTAATTTTTATCTACCAATTTTTTTACTTTTTATATTTAATTAACACTAATGGAATGAATACCGATAAACAAAAAACTGCAATAGCTATTATATATAAGTTATTTATATTATTTTCTTCTTCAATAGTGGAAATTTCAGTACCCGAAACGTCACTTATTTTATCATAAATATTGATTCTTATTTCTATACTGTTTCCATCGTAAGAATATTTTATTATATTTGCTCCACTCTTACTTGCATATATTTTATTGTCTCTTTTAAGTAATGTACCATTTTCTATTATATTCACATTGTCTAAAGAATAGTCAATAATCTCATTTTTAATTAAACCCGACTTATAATTAAGTTTAACACTTATATCATTTATTTCATCCCCAACGTAGTAAGTTTTATTTTTAGAAGTGGAAGTAATACTCGTTACAAAGTCATTGCTGACTAAATAATCCCACCAATTATTGGAATAACCATCACTTGTTCTGCCTTCAATATGTGGCATTAATTTAAACCACCATCTATGATGTACTCTTGCTGCAGAAAACAAATTATTATTATAAGAACCCCATGTGTCACTATTGACAGATACTGTCTGTCCAGTAATATTAGGATAATTCAAAAAATCTTTATATGAACTATTCACATAAGTACTATTTTCCCAATCATAATCTTTAGTACTATTTGGAGCAAAATGTATATTCCCAACACACGAATAACCAGGAGAAGCATAATTATTTAGAGTAAACCTCTCCCATAAATTCAAGTCATCAATATTAAAGTTTGTTAATGAGGATTTTTTATATGAATCATATCTGGGAGAAAATACACTATTTAATATACTTTCTGCAGCATGACCAAAACTTTCTAAATTAACATCTCTTCTAGATATAGACACATTCATTATTTTAAAATTATTACAATCTTTAATAATTCCAGGAGCATTTAACCAGTAAGCAGTTTTTCCTACCATTATTGATTCATACAAACTAGCTGGATCCACATTTAATATCCATACTTCATCAAATTCATTATTGTTTTTCCTTTCGATAAGATTATATTTTTCAATAATGTATTCATAATCAAATTTATATGACCCTAATAGTTCAACTCTTGAATCACTAAGACTATTATACCAACCACTTTTCATTATATCTAGCCAAGTATTTTCATCAAGTCTATTGCACATCCCACTTAAACATTCGATTGATGTATTATAAGTTGCAAATTCATTTAAGTATTCTTTTTTAACAATATTAATTTCAACATTGCTATTAGAACTATATTGTAAATCTTCTATTATTTCATTAAGAGCAGCTGAAGAATCTTGTTTTATACATTCACTTGCTTTTAATCCTTTGCAAGAATACCCACCAATACTTCCTTTAGTTAGCGTAGGATCTATTTCAATAACTAAAACATTAATTTTATTTGTTATTGCATAAATTTCATTAAAAGAAAAAAGTAATATAATTATTAATAATAGGTAAACTAACTTTTTCATATTCTTCCTCTACTCTATAATAACACAAATATGATAATTTTAGAATCATTGCTTTTTTAATAGTAATTAACTTAAACAATTATTGAATACTTAAATTATTTTAAAAACTTTTTAAAAACTATTGACAAAGTAATCGTTTTACTTTAATATATAGAATTACCAATTCACTATTAGGCGAATTGGTGCTAGTATCACACTAGCCAACCCCTTT